>JAGLOT010000014.1 GCA_023137655.1 Nanobdellota archaeon
GAAATATTGGTATGCGGACTGCAACAAATTCAAATGCAAGAACTGCTAATGCTTGTAAGAAAGGGCTAAATGAAGGTTTGAAAGTTGCTTTTGCAAGTGGGACTGTGATGGGTATAACTGTTACAAGTCTTGGATTATTAGGTGTTTTAGCTTTTTATTTAATTTTTAAAGATCCAAACATAATTTATGGATTTGGATTTGGTGCATCAAGTATTGCTTTATTTGCTAGAGTTGGTGGGGGTATCTACACTAAAGCTGCAGATGTTGGAGCTGATTTAGCTGGTAAAGTTGAAAAAGGAATTCCTGAAGATGACCCAAGAAATCCTGCTGTTATCGCAGATAATGTAGGTGATAATGTAGGTGATGTAGCTGGTATGGGTGCCGATTTATTTGAAAGTTATGTTGATAGTATTATTGCTGCAATGGTTTTAGGTGTTGCATTAAGTATTGGTATGGGTGCAATTTTACCACTTGCTTTAGCAGGTATTGGAATTGTCGCATCAATTATTGGGACATGGCTTGTTAAAATTAAAAAGAAAGGTTGCCCATCTCATGCATTGAATAAAGGTATTTTTGGAAGCGCTGGAATAATGGTAGTTTTATCATTCCTTTTTATTTGGTTTACAGAAGCTCAGATTCATATTTTTTATTCTGCAATGACAGGTTTAGCTGCTGGAATTATTATAGGATTAGTAACAGAATATTATACTTCTGATAAGAATAAACCTACTCAAAGTATTGCTAGAGCTGCAAAGACTGGCGCAGGTACTGTAGTGATTAAAGGATTATCTGTTGGAATGATTAGTACAGTTGTTCCTATACTTACTATTTGTGCTGCTATTTATTTTGCAAATCAATTTTCTGGTTTATATGGGATCGCAATTGCCGCAGTTGGGATGTTGAGTACTTTAGGTATTACACTAGCATCAGATACTTATGGCCCTGTTGTTGATAATGCAGCAGGTATAGCAGAGATGGCTAAGTTAGGCAGTGTAGTTCGTAAGAGGGCTGAGAAATTAGATGCTGTTGGTAATACAACTGCTGCGATAGGAAAAGGTTTTGCTATTGGTTCAACCGCTTTGACTGCATTGGCTTTATTTGTAAGTTATAAGGAAATTGTAGGGTTAAATGTTATTAATATAACTCAGCCATTGGTTATTATTGGATTATTTATTGGTGGATTGATGCCTTTTATCTTTTCTGCTTTGACCATGGATGCAGTTGGAAAGGCTGCTGAAAAAATGGTAGAAGAAGTGAGAAGACAGTTTAAGACCATTAAGGGTTTGATGACTGGAGAAGGGAAAGCAGATTATGAAACTTGTATTGATATAAGTACTCAAGCTGCCCTGAAGCATATGATCTTGCCTAGCGTGTTGGCGATTATAGTTCCAATATTCACAGGAATGTTTATTGGTATCGAAGCATTAGGTGGATTGTTAGTTGGTACTTTGGTTAGTGGATTTTTACTAGCAATTTTTATGGCTAATGCAGGTGGTGCCTGGGATAATGCTAAGAAATATGTTGAGGGAGGACATTATGGTGGCAAAGGAAGTGATGTTCATAAAGCAACAGTTGTGGGGGATACAGTTGGAGACCCATTTAAGGATACTTCAGGACCTGCACTTAATATATTGATTAAGTTAATGAGTATAGTGGCACTTGTGTTTGCACCATTATTCTTGTGAGTTTAAGAAATTAAGTTAGTTTTAGTTGAATAAGTCCCGATTTATTGGGATTATTTATTTTCTTTTCTATTATTTAAGAACTTTTTAGTATGTTTTTCTAATTTATCAAGCCATTTATCTGTTTTCTTTTCAACTGTTTCCTTACTAGACTTTAAACTTTTAAGCATTAAATCCCCATGGTATCCAAAACATTCGTCTGAATCTTCTACTTTTGAATCATATTCTTCAAAAAAGGACATATTATAGATATTTTCTCTTTTAGGTATATCTGGTTTTTCATCTGGAATACCAAAAGCAAGAACTGCCTGAGGCCTTACATTATCTGGGATATCACATATATCTTTAACCATACCTTCATCAAATCCACCAATCCAGCAGGAGCCTAGCCCAAGATCATGGGCAGTTAAAAGCATGTTTTGAATAGCAGCAGCACAATTCTGAACAGTGTATAATCTTTCTCCTCTTAAGCCATAGTGATGTTTTGAGGGGTCTTCAAGTCCACATACAACAATATGTACATTTGCATTTGCCATCCAATCTTGTTGTAGACAGGCATCTGCCATTTTATTTCTTGCAGATTTGTCCCTAACTATGATAAAGCCCCAATTTTGTAGATTGCCTGATGATGGTGCCATACTACCTGCCTGGATGATTTCTCCAACCATTTCTCTAGGTACTTCTAGGTCCAGGTACTTCCTTACAGAACGTCTATTGAATATGCAATCTTTTAATTCCATTGTGCTTAGATAGATTTAAATAAATACTGGTATTTATAATTTATCTAAATGGACTACAAAAAACTGGTTGAGGTTTACGAAAATATAAGTAAAACAAGTAAAAGATTAAGTAAGACATATTATGTTTCTGAGTTGTTAAAAAAGACAAAAGATGATGAAATTGAGAAAGTTCTACTTTTGTTAAATGGTAGAATTCATCCTGCTTGGGATAAAAGTGATATGGGTGTTGCAGCTAAACTTGTTATTAAGGCATTAGCTTTAGCTTCTGGTTTAAGTTCTGATAAAGTTGAGAAAGAATGGAAGAAAACCGGTGATTTGGGCATAGTTGCATATAATTTGATGCAAAATAAGAAACAAGCCACATTATTTTCTGAAAAACTTTCTGTTGAAAAGGTATTTGCTGATTTGAGAAAATTATCTAAAATAAGTGGGCATGGGGCAGTTGATACGAAAACTAAGATTATTTCAGGATTATTGAGTTCTGCTTCAAATGTTGAAGCCCAATATATTGTGAGAACAGTTCTAGAGGATATGAGGGTTGGAATTGGAGATGGAACAGTTAGAGATTCTATTGTTTGGAGTTCTGTTGAAGGATTAAAGATTAATTATGATGGCGATGGTAATAAGTTTGATTATGAATTATCTGATGATTTGTTGCAGTTGGTTCCTGAAGATAGTAAGAACAAATATGCTAATATTGTTGAAATTATTCAGGATGCCTATAATATTACAAATGAATTTGCAGAAGTGGTTCAAATTTTAAGGAAAGATGGAGTAAATGGTTTGCTTAAAGTTGATGTTAGTGTGGGTAAGCCAATTAAGGTTATGTTGTATCCTAAGGCTAAGGATATGGAGGATGCATTTAGAATTGTTGGGAAACCTGCAGCTTTTGAGTATAAATATGATGGATTTAGAATTCAAGCTCATAAGAAGAATGGGAAAGTAATGTTATTTACAAGAAGATTGGAAAATGTTACCAATCAATTTCCAGATATTGTTAAAGCTATTAGTGAGAATGTTAAGGGGGATGATTTTATCCTTGATTCTGAGGCAGTTGGTTTTGATAAGAATGGAAAATATTTGCCTTTCCAGAGCATTTCTCAGAGAATTAAGAGAAAATATGATATTGAAAGAGTAGCTAAAGAATATCCTGTTGAATTGAATGTTTTTGATATTTTAGCTAAAGAGGGTAAGAATTTACTTAAGATGGGATTCTTGAAAAGAAGGAAATTGATAGAGTGCATGATTAAAGAAGAAGATAAGAAAATTATTCTTGCAAGGCAATTAATTACAGATGATATTGAGAAAGCATTGGATTTTTATCAGGAAGCTTTGAAAGCTGGCGAGGAAGGCGTTATGGGTAAAAATCTTGAAGGTATCTATAAACCTGGGGCAAGAGTTGGCTATGGTGTTAAGTTAAAACCTACTATGGAGAATTTAGATTTGGTTATTGTTGGAGCTGAATGGGGCAAAGGGAAAAGAAGTGGCTGGTTGAGTAGTTTTCATATTGCCTGTAGGGATGATGATGGCAATTTATTAGATATTGGTAAAGTTGGTACAGGTATTAAGGAGTTGGTACAGGAAGTTATAGAAGATTCTAGTGATGCGGAGGGAGTTCCTAATAAGGATTCTGATGAAAGTAAAGTCGAAGATTCTAGCGAAGAAAAAGTAGAAGTTGCTAAAGAAGATAATAATAGAGTTACATTTACCCAATTAACTGAGTTGCTTAAGCCATTGGTTATTGAAGAAGATAATAATGGAGTTAAGGTTAAGCCAGAGATTGTTATAGAGATTAGTTATGAAGAGATTCAGAAGAGTTCTAAGTATAGTAGTGGATATGCTTTAAGGTTTCCTAGGGTTCTTAGAATTCGAGAGGATAGAGCAGTTATAGATATTAGTACTATTGATTTTATTGAAGACTTGTATTTTGAACAGAAGTGATTAAATTCTTAAAATTCTTGCATCTTCTTTTTTCTCATAAGATCTAAGGATTTTTGCCATATTTAGATATAATAAAGATTGTATTTCTTCTAATTCTTCAGAACTTAATAATTGACTAATTTTTAGACCACCATGAGGAAATTTTGGTAATTCAAGATTGCCTACTCCTTGAACTAATTCATCTAGACTTAAAATATCCTCTTGAGTACTTGTTACCAACATATGCCGACTTAAATGTTTTTGTGCATGTCTAATCTTTTTTTTAGTTCCATTGTCTATTGTCCCCTTATAATTTCTAGATCCTAAAAGTTTAGATACTGCATTTCTTTGACTTAATTCACCGTTTACAGAATCAACAAAGCTACAGCCCACATCAATGTACATTACCTGGGGGCCATCAGCCCCTTGTATTAAACCATAATTTTGGGGTTTGTGTGAAACATCCCCAATCATTAATAAATCCCTATACATCCTTTCTTGAAACATTAATTTGGGTAATATTGCCTTTTCTTCTGGAGTAAGATCTTTTTGATATTTTACATTAGTTAATTGAGATAAAAAATAGAGTGGTTTAGTTTCAGAAACTTTATGGTGCCCTATATTTTTCTGGTCAAATGAAGATTCATCACAAGTTAAAATATGGTAATTTGGAATTCTTAAACCCAAAGATTGAGCTAATTTTAAGGTAAGTGCCTCATAAACTGGTTGATGATTTGGATTAAATGGATTATGGGGGTGCAATCTAGATTTATCACAATATTTGATATATGATTCAATAGAGGTTCCCTGAGATTGTGCAATACATTTGCCCCCTGGATTAGATCCCTTCCTTTCAGAAGTCATAATTATTTTAATCATATAATTGTCAAGATTTATCTAATTTATAAAGTTTTCTATTATGTTACTACTAATAAGTGTCAATAGGTAAAATCTAGTTAATTAAAAATTGATGGAGTTAGATCTAGATAAGTGATAATTTGTTCAAATAACTTAATTTTCCTCTATAAATTAAATGTTCCAATTATGGAACAATGTTCCAAAAATGGAAAGATATTTATATGGGCTTTTCCTTCCCACTAATATGTATGATGAGAATCTTTTAGAAAGCCTTTTTGATGACAAATGTCTTAGGATAATAAGGCTATTTATCGACGATAAATCCAAAGAATTCTACCTCAGAGAAATTTCTAAAGAATCAAATGTCCCTGTAACTTCCACATTTAGAATAGTTAATAGATTAGTTAATTTGAATATAATAGATCAACTATTAATTAAGAAATTTAAGCTATATAGGTTGGCACAAAATGACAATACTCAGTACTTATCTACCCTATTAAAAGAACGGCCAAGAGCCCTGGAAGAATTTCTACAGAAAGCTAAAACTTTTGGTTTTATCGACGAGATAATCCTTCACGGGAAGGAAGAAAAGAGCAAGGCAAGTGTACTATTAATAGGAAATAATATAGATAATGGTGCAGTAAAAATGCTGCTTGGAAGCATCAATGAAAAGTACAATTTTAATGTGATGACTGTACCTTTAACCAGGGAACAATTTGAACAAATGAGTTCTATGGACTTATTTCCAAGAGAGAAAAAGCTACTTTATAGACGACAAAATTAATTTTCGAAACATCAAGAGTTTAATAATTTCATTCTAAAATTCTAGAGTTCCCTCTAAGAAAACGAAATCTTTAAATATAAGTTCCTCTTACACAAGAAATAGGTGGTTTAAGTTTTTTTGGCGGAAAACTTCATTAAATTCAATCTTGTTCGTATAAAACGTTTATTTGGTCTTAATTTCCCGTATAAAGTTTTATTAATCTTTTCATCAACAATTGGCGGTAGTTGACAAACTTGTTCTAAGATAAAGGTAACAAAAATATACTTATAAATATTTGGTTACTATGACAATCAGATTCAAACATATAGTTTGAATGATATAAAATAAAAAACAAACCAAAGGGGGATTTACAATGGAAGAATTCATAAAAAACGCAATGAAACAACAACAAGACAATTTTTCTGACGCACATGTCAGTCAAGCAAACATTAAAGTTATCGGTGTCGGTGGCGCAGGAAACAATATGGTTTCATGGCTATATAAGAAAGGCGTAAAAGGCGCAGAAATTATAGCATGTAATACAGATCAACAACATCTTGATATCATAGGATCAGATAGAAAATTTTTAATCGGAAAAGAAGCAACTAGAGGATTAGGGTGTGGAGGATATCCTAATAAAGGAGCGGAAGCAGCTCAAGAAAGTATGCAAGAAATTAAAGAATCCTTAAAAAATTCCGATATGGTATTCGTATGTGCAGGCATGGGAGGTGGAACCGGTACTGGTGCAGCACCTGTCGTAGCTGGCGTAGCAAGGGATACAGATGCTATAGTCATTGGGACCGTCACCATGCCATTTAAAATTGAAAGAGCAAGAGTGGACAAAGCTGAATTTGGATTACAACAATTAAGACAAGTAGCTGATACTGTTATTGTAATTGATAATAATAGATTAGTAGAAATTGCAGGTAATTTACCAATTCAACAAGCTTTCGCTGTTGCAAATGAATTAATTTCAACAATGATTAAAGGAATTGTTGAAACAATTGCAGTACCATCATTAGTCAATCTAGACTATGCAGACGTAAGAGCAATTATGAAAGATGGCGGAGTAGCAGCAATTGGTGTTGGTAGCTCAGACACAAATAACAGAGTAGAAGAAGCAGTTAAAGGCGCTTTAACTAATCCATTATTGGATATTAGTTATAAAGGTGCAAGTGGTGCTTTAATCCAAGTTTGTGGAGGACCAGATTTAACATTAGACGAAATCAGTGAAATCGGTGAAATGGTTACTGAAAGTTTAGATGATGACGCAAATGTTATCTGGGGAGCAAGAATACAAGAAGAAATGAAAGGCAAAGTAACTGTTATGACAATTATAACAGGAGTTAAGAGTCCATGGATTCTCGGCAAAAACGATAATAGACATCGAGCTGAAGAAACAATGGCTTTAAGCGAAGAGCTTGGAATAGAAATCTTGGACAGGTAAGCTCATTCTTGCCTTCACCAAAATTTATACCCCCAAATCTAAATCTACGGTGGAGGCAGAATATTAACCCCCGAAAGGGGGCTTTCTTTTTTTAAAACAGGGGAAATGAGGTTTGTTTCTCAAAAAGAGGTGATTTCCCCTACTAATTCTTCTTAACCAGTTGCCACTAGATGGTGACAATATATGGAAAAGTTTATATACTATGAGTATATTACTACTAATAGGTGAATAAAAATGAATAATACAATGTACAATCAAGAATATGCAGGTGCCTTAAAAGAAAAAACTATTGGGAGCGCAGATGTAGCTCATGCAACATCTATTAAAGCATTATCTGTTTGGGCTATTTATTCAGCTTCAACTCATGATTATAATACTGCAGCAGAGTCATTAGAAAAGATAACTACTCAATTAGGTTTAGAAAGAAAATTAATTTCTTTAAGTGACTCCTTGCAAGAACTTACTCCTAAACAAGAAATGTGTGTTCGAGGAAACTTAGTTGCAACTATTAAAGATAACTTAGTTGAAGGTAATGATGGAGAATATTCTGTGGATCCATATTTTATGGCAGACACATTCTTAGATTTTGTTGTGAATGGGGATTATAACTCAATTAAAAGTTCACCTACATTATGTTTTGTAGCAGGATGTTTAGTTGATGATAACCGAGTAGCCTAAAGATTTATAAATTCTTTATTTTTCTTAATTTAAAATGTTATACTTAATTGGAATTGGCCTGAATGACGAGAAAGACATCTCAGTTAAGGGCTTGGAAGCTGTAAAATCTTGTGATAAGGTTTACTTAGAAATATATACTTCTAGATTAGCATGTGATATTTCTAATTTAGAAGAACTTTATGGTAAAAAAATCATTCTAGCAAATAGGGATGTTGTTGAGAAACAAGCTGAAGATACTATTTTGAAAGATGCAGAAGAAGGAGATTGTGCATTTTTAGTTATAGGGGATGTTTTTGGCGCAACAACTCATTTAGATTTATGGACAAGGGCAAAGGAAAAAGGAATTAATTGTGAAATAATTCATAATGCATCTATTCTAAATGTTATTGGAGTTGTTGGTTTAGAATTATATAAGTATGGAAAGGCAACATCTATTCCATTTGAGAATGAGAATGTTATAACTCCTTATGTTATGTTTGCTAATAATCAGAAAATTGGATTACATACATTATTTTTATTAGATTTAAGACCGGATGAAGATAAATTCATGACTATAAAAGAAGCAATTGATTATTTATTAAGGGTTGAATCTAAGGAGAATAAGGGTTTGATTGATGATAATATGGTTGCTATTGGATGTTCACATTTAGGAAGTAAAAAGCAGGTGATAATATCAGGTAAATTAAAAGATTTACGTGAGAAAGATTATGGTGATGAACCATATTGTTTAATAATTCCAGGTACTATGCATTTCATGGAAGAAGAAGCATTGGAATTGGGGGGTAAATAGAAAATGGTAACAGAAGAACAATTAGTTCTGCATGAGAAGTTAAGGGAAATGGGTGCACACACACCTAGAGTATATATGGATTTTTCAGAAGAATATGGCAATTTTAAAAGATTAGAAGAACCCCCAACAAGAACTATATTTGTTGAAGGTCAAAAAAGAATAATCACATTAAATAGAATATTTAAATTTACAGAGGGTTATAAATTTCATAATGTAGATTCTGGAGTATTAGTACCAATTAAGAGCTTAGAGGAAATTGGCGATACCCTTATTTATCCTATGGATGAAAAAGCAAGTACAATAACTGATTATATGGAATCCAGTTTTCAAATATTTG
>JAGLOT010000140.1 GCA_023137655.1 Nanobdellota archaeon
TTATTAACATAATTATAGCCTAATTTTGCAGCCTTAATATTTGCATCAATTATTTCTTGTGATTTTTTTCTTTTTTTGAAATCTTTAACAATAACTTTTTCAAGCATTTTAGGATCATAACCTAGAACAGCCAGACTTGCACTAACCAATATAGTGTTTGCCATAATTTTATTTAATTTAGATTCGGTGAGAAGTTTAACAACTGGAATATGATATAACTTAAATCCCTTAACATCACTTTTGGTTAATTTAGCAACATCATTATCAATAATAATTTCAGAACCTTTGATTAATTCTTTTTTGTGAATAGTAAATGTTTCTTTGTTTAATGCAATTAACAAATCCACTCTTTTTCTAGAACAGCCAATATCTTTACTATTAACTCTAATGCTTACAGTATTATGCCCTCCTCTAATTAAAGAAGGATATTCTGCCCTTGTTACAACATTTAATCCACCAAGAACCATAGCTTCACAGAATCTTTGACTTGCAGACATAATTCCATAGCCTGCTGGACCGCCTATCTGCACCATTACATCGTTAATTTTAGTCATATAAATCATTTATTATTGAGCATATTTAAATGTTATTGAGTATTCAAAAGTAGAAACTTTATTAAATAGAAAAGGTTTAAATTAAGTATGTCAAAATTAAATAATTCTTTTTTTATTTTATCCCCTCTTTTATTAATTGGTTTAACTTTAATTAATATTAATTATTCTTTAATTATTTTAATCCCTTTAATTTCAGCCTATTTAATCATAAATAATAAATTAAATTACTTTCTAGGGTTGTGGCTAGCTTTTTTAGTTTCATTGATTTGGAATATATTAGCAAGATCCCAATATAATTATAATCAGAATTTTTTTAGTTTTTTTGGAATCAATTTATTCCCATTAGTTACTTGGACAATTGGTTTATTTGCATTAATGATAATATATCAAATTTGGATTAAAAAATTAAAATTAAAGAAGTTTATTCTAAATCTATTAATAGTTATTTTAATTTATTCAATATTATTAATATTTTTAGAAACACTATTTTATCATGTGTTTAATGTACATAATTTACAAACTGCAATTTATCCTGGCCTTCCAGTTTGTAATTGTCTTCATGCACCAGGATGGATGCAATTATCATATTTCTTAATAGGCCCAATATACTTTGTATTATTTTACTTTTTCCAAAAAAAATAAAATCATTGAACATTCTAAGAGTTTTAGTAAATAATTTAGACTTAGTTCAAATTCTTTATTTCTCCAAGAAAGAAATAAATGTTCTTAGGCCATGTCCAGTTCCGCCTCGTTTTTTATAATCTCTATCATAGGGGGACCAACCAGCAGCACCAATATCAATATGTGCCCATTTTTGTTTTACAAAATTACTCAGAAATATTCCTGCAGTAATAGTTCCAGGCCCAGGACTTTCTTTTGCCATATTTCTAACATCTCCAATATCACTTTTAACTAATCCTTTGTATTCTTCAATCATTGGTAATTCCCAAAGATATTCATCTGATTTCTTACTAGCTTCAATTAAATCTTTTTTCAATTTATCATCATAGGACATAAGAGCTGCTATTTCATAACCCAAAGCATGAATACTTGCACCAGTTAAAGTTGCAATATCAATTATTACTTCTGCTTTATAGTTTTTATCAGCATAACCAAGACCATCAGCTAAAATTAATCTCCCTTCTGCATCAGTATGCAAAACTTCAATTGTTTTCCCGTTATAACTTTTAATTATATCTCCTTGTTTGAATGCATCCCCACCTAATAAGTTTTCACAAGTTGGAACAATAGCAATTACATGTCTTTTCAAATTAAGATCTTGTGCTGTTTTAATTGTTTGAATTACAGTTGCTGCCCCACCCATATCACACCTCATGTCTTCCATATATTTTGCAGGTTTAACGTCTAGTCCACCAGCATCAAATGTAACTCCCTTACCAACAAGAATAACAGGTTTTTCATCCTTACCCTTATAATCTAGAATAATAAATTTAGGCTCTTGTACACTGCCCTTACTCACTGCTAATAATCCACCCATACCCATTTTGATAATTTCTTTTTTA
>JAGLOT010000141.1 GCA_023137655.1 Nanobdellota archaeon
GATTCTTCATTTTTAGAATTTTCATCATCTAATTTAGCTTGATTTGCATCATTTTTTGCTGTAAGCATATCAACTTCATTATTAATAGCATTAATTCTTGAATCGTTTGAATTTGTGTTATTAGATTGAGTTTGTTGCATTTCTACTTTTGGAATATTTGAGTTTTCTTGAGACGATGCAATAGCCCTTCTCTTTAAATCTTCAATAGCTTTTTGTTTGGCTGCATAATCAGAAATTGGTTTTTTTGTGGCTTCAATCCCACCTAAAATGCCCCTTGCTTTTTCCAGAGCGTCTGTCGTAGAGCATGCTAGTCCTTTTGCCTTGAGTGTTGCTGCCAGTTCTTTAATTTTTTGTTCATTACTCATGAGCGTATCACCTTTTAATTTTTAATATAAATAGTTTATAAGGTTTTTAAACTTTACTATAGTTTTAGTCTAGATAATAATTAATAATACTATAATTTCTTACATATCAAAATAGAATCTTTATCACCTTCAAATTCTTTGATAACTTGAAAATTTGTTTTGATTTTTCTAACTATATTTTTAAAATCAATAACTGTTTTGAGAATACTGAAAATTATGATGTTTTTGCTAACTCTTTTGATTTCTGAAATTCCCATATCTAAATTTTCAAAATTATGAATTGCAGTAATACAGGTTACAAAATCAAATAGTTTATCTTCTAAAGAAATATTCTCTGCAGGTTCAACAAAATATTGTCCATTAATATCTTTTTTTTGCGCAATTTCAATAAGTTTGTCAGCAGGGTCAAGACCAATTCTTTCACATTCTGTAAAATCCCAAAATCTTGTAGATATGCCAGAACCACAACCCACATCAAGCAATTTATGATTTGGAGAAATTTCTATTTTGAGTTCTTCAAGTAAAGATTTAATGGCATTTAGTTTAGCTAATTGTTCATCTTCGTGAAGTTCTTCATAGCCTTCAGCTATTTCATTGTAGTAGTTCATAATAATAATTGGATTAATCCTAGTAATGCAATCACAATCCATATAATATTTAACACAACAGGTTGATAATCTTTTTTGATGTATGAATGAATTAATATTCCCGCTGCCCCTGTTAAATTTAGGAATAAATAGATTATACTGTGTGATAAAAGAACTTTTAATGTAATTAAAGAATAAGCTACAAGCACTGCTGTAATGCCGTACCACCCTAATATTTCATATAGTTTTTTGTGAATCATAGTATCAATATGGATGTTTTATTTAAAAGTTTTACCATTTTCCTAAATTTGGGATAACAAAATTAAACAAACTTTTTGACTTTTTTATGGAACATTTCTTGTATTTCATCTAGCCTTTCTTTTGTTTCTGCTTCAAATCTCATCATAATGTAAGGGGTAGTATTAGAACATCTTATTAATCCCCAACCATCTGTAAAAATTACCCTAGCACCATCAATATCAATTACTTCATGCCCCTCTTCTTTTAATTCATGAATAATTTGTTCAATAATCTTAAATTTTGTTTCATCTTCAACTTTAATTTTAATTTCATGGGTTGAATGTACTTTGGGTATATCATGTAATAATTTTTCAACATCTTTGTTTTTAGATTCAGATAGAATTTCTAGAAATCTTAAAGATGAATAGATTGCATCATCAAAACCAAACCATCTATGTTTAAAGAAGATATGTCCAGACATTTCTCCACCAAGTAATGCTTCAATTTCTCGCATTTTGGCCTTAATTAGAGAATGGCCAGTTTTCCACATAACTGCCTTTCCACCTTTTTTATTAATATCATCATATAATGTTTGTGAACACTTTACTTCACCAACAATAATTGCCCCTGGATTTTCTTTTAATATTGAACGTGCAAAAATATGTAAAACTTGATCCCCTTTTAACATTTCACCTGTATTGGAGATTACACCAATTCTATCAGCATCCCCATCATAACCAATTCCTAAATCTGCCTTTTCTTCTTTTACTTTTTTAATTAATTCCTGAACATATTCTTTTACTGTTGGGTCTGGATGATGATTTGGAAAAGTTCCATCCGGTTCACAATACATCTCTGTAACTTCACATCCCA
>JAGLOT010000142.1 GCA_023137655.1 Nanobdellota archaeon
GTAATGTTAAATAATATTATTGATTGGATTATGTATTCTTTAATCGGTTTAAATTCAGAATTACACTGGATTGAATCTCTTAATTTCTTTATCTATGATTCTATAAAAATTATATTTATGTTGTTCTTTATGATTTTACTTATTGGATTCTTAAGAACTTATATTCCACAAAAAAAAATCCGTAAATTAATGAGTAAAAAGAATTATGGAATTAATAATCTTGTTGCAGCATCATTAGGTGCAATAACTCCATTTTGTTCATGCTCTTCTATACCTTTATTCCTAGGGTTCATAGAAGCAGGAGTTCCATTAGGCGTTACATTTTCATTTCTAATAACATCTCCAATTGTAAATGAATATTTAGTTGTATTAATGTTAGGATTTTTTGGATGGAAAATAACTCTTGCTTATGTAATAAGTGGAATATTCCTAGGTGCGATTGCGGGAAACATATTAGGTAAGATGAAACTTAAGAAATATTTAGTTAAAGATATATTATCTCAAAAAATATCTAAAGAAAAAATCTATAAAACAATTAAAGAAAGAATTAATTTTGGATTAAATGAATCCCTTTCAATATTAAAGAAACTTTGGCTCTGGATTCTTGTTGGTGTAGCTATTGGTGCAATAATTCATAATTATGTCCCATCTGAATTTATTCAATCAATCATAAATCAGGGTGGAATATTCTCAGTTCCATTAGCTGTTCTTTTAGGGGTTCCAATATATGGTAGTTGTGCAGCAATTGTACCCATAGCATTAGCCTTATTTGAAAAAGGCATTCCATTAGGGACTGCATTAGCTTTTATGATGGCAGTATCTGCTTTAAGTTTACCTCAAGCAGTAATATTAAGACGAGCATTAAAGTTAAAATTAATTGCAATATTCTTTGTTATTGTAACAATCTCAATAATTCTAATTGGCTATTTATTCAATCTTTTACAGAATGTTCTAGTTTAGAATTTGTTAAAATCTTGATAAGATTATCAATACTAATTATTCCCCATCAACAATTTTCTCTGCAGTACTTATCTCTAAAAAAGAAGCACCATGATTAGGTCCAAAATTTCCACCCACAACAGCTATCAAATCTGATTTATCAAAATACCCTTTTTCCAATAAAGCACTAACTGCTTCTTTTAAAAATTCAGAAGTTCTTTCTTTTTTGACCATAAATTCAGGATATATCCCATAAGATAAAGCTAATTCCCTTACTACTCTTTCACTATAACATTGAGAATATATTAATTTCTTAGCCCTAAAAGCAGAAAGATATCTCCCAGTTCTACCTGTTTCTGTATCTGTAACAATTGCCTTTATAGGTAATTTAAGAGTAGATCTAATCGCAGATTTAACAATAAATGCAGGAACTTCATCATTTATATTATTTTCAGAAATTAAATTCATGGCAGGTATATTCTTCTCAACTTCTAATGCTACTTTCGCCATCATTTCAACTGCCTTAATTGGATAATCCCCATGTGCTGTTTCTCCACTTAACATAATTGCATCCGTACCATCATAAATCGCATTTGCAATATCACTTACTTCTGCCCTAGTAGGTCTAGGGTGTTTAGTCATAGAATGCAACATTTGAGTTGCAACAATAACTGGTTTTTTTGCAAAAATACATTTATTAATAATATTTTTTTGAATCATAGGTATTTTTTCAGTATAAATTTCAATCCCTAAATCTCCCCTTGCAATCATAATGCCATAACAATTTTCCAAGATTTCATCAATATTATCTACACCTTCTTGATTTTCTATTTTTGCAATAATTTTAATCTTAGAGTTGTGTTCATCTAATAATTTTTGTATTTCTTTCAAATCTTCTTTGTTTCTAATAAAAGAATGTGCAATAAAATCAACATCCTGTTCAATTGCAAAACTAATATATGTCCTATCTTTCTCAGATAAAGAAGGCAATGAAAGATGAATTCCTGGAATATTCACACTTTTTCGACTTTTGATAATTCCT
This sequence comes from Nanobdellota archaeon, assembly GCA_023137655.1. Taxonomy (GTDB): domain Archaea; phylum Nanobdellota; class Nanobdellia; order Woesearchaeales; family BS150m-G63; genus JAGLOT01. The sequence continues at coordinate 1,982 of JAGLOT010000142.1, forward strand.
GAATTTGATACTTTACAGATTAATTCTTCTTCATTTTTTTCTATTACTTTTAATTCAATATCTCCA
>JAGLOT010000143.1 GCA_023137655.1 Nanobdellota archaeon
GGATTTCAATAAAGAATAACATTACAGATAATAATAATGCACCAAAAAAAGGAGATGCCCAAGCAACAACATATTCATTTATATTTTTATTAAGACAATGTTTAGATAGAATTGTTCTAAATGCTGCAAAAAAAGCAACTAATAATGATAATATAAACCACATTCGTTAAAAAACGCCCATCGTCTTAATAAATCTTCTGAAAACAATAAATTATATAAACAACAATCCTTCTTTTTCCACTATGGCAGGCTATGACGTTATTGAAGTGGAGAAAAAAACCCTTAAATTTTGGGATAAAAATGAAATATACCAAAAAGCAAAGAAAAAGGTTAAGGGAAAAAAGAAATTTTATTTCCTAGATGGCCCTCCATACACATCAGGTAAAGTGCATTTAGGGACTGCCTGGAATAAATCATTAAAAGACTCAATTCTAAGATACAAAAGAATGCAAGGCCTTGATGTATGGGATAGGGCAGGATATGATATGCATGGCCTTCCAACAGCACATAAGATTCAAGAAAAACACAAATTAATAGATAAAAAAGCTATTGAAAAATTTGGTGTTGCTAAATTCATAGATGAATGTAAAGAATTCTCAGTAGCTAATATGAAAACCATGAATCAGACCTTCAAAGAACTTGGAAGTTGGATGGATTATGATAATGCTTATCAAACAATTAGCAATGAATTTATTGGTGGCGTTTGGTGGCTTGTAAAAAAAGCACATGAGAATAAAAGATTATATGAAGGTCTTAAAACCATGACTTGGTGTGCCCATTGCGGTACTGCATTAGCAAAACACGAATTAGAATATGAAAATATAACAGACAATTCAATATTTGTAAAATTCCCATTAGTCGGAAAGAAAAATGAGTTCCTAATCATATGGACAACCACACCTTGGACAATTCCTTTTAATTTAGCAGTTATGGTAAATCCCGAACTAGAATATGTCAAAGCAAAAGTTGGTAAGGAAATCTGGGTAGTTGCTCAAGGATTAGCAAATATAATGATCACTTCAGTTGCAAATAAGAAATTTGAAATTTTAGAAACATTCCTTGGGGATAAACTTGAAGGATTAAAATATACCCATCCTTTTGAAAAAGAAATTCAAGAATTTAAAGAAATTAAATCAGAAAAATTACACACAGTTCTATTAAGTAAAGAACATGTAGATTTAAGTGCAGGTTCTGGATTAGTGCATTGCGCACCTGGTTGCGGTCCAGAAGATTATGAAGTTGGAATGAGGAATGGACTTCCAGCATTTAATAATATAGATGATAAAGGGGTTTTCCCAAAAGAAATGGGTAAATTTGCAGGACTAACTGCAAAGACAGATGATGCAAAATTCATTAAAGCATTAGAAGAAACAAAATTATTAATTAATACAGCAGAAGTGGAACACGATTATGCTCATTGCTGGAGATGCCATAAACCAGTTATTTTCAGAACAACAAAACAATGGTTCTTCAAAGTAGAAGATCTACGGGAAGAAATGAGGGAACTTAATAAAGATATTAAATGGGTTCCTAATTGGGCTGGAAACAGACAATTTGATTCATGGTTATCAAACCTTAGAGACAATTCAATTACAAGACAAAGGTATTGGGGAACCCCAGTTCCAATTTGGAAATGTAATGAATGTGAATCCTATACTGTAATTGGAAGTGTAGAAGAACTCAAAGGATTAGCAAAAGAAGTTCCAGATGATTTACATAAACCTTGGATAGATGAAGTAAGAATCCCCTGTAAATGTGGAAGTATAAAGAAAAGGATTCCAGATATTTTAGATGTATGGATTGATGCAGGATCAACTTCTTGGACGTGTTTAGATTATCCACAAAAAAGAGAGAATTTCAAAAACCTTTGGCCAGCAGATTTTATTCTTGAAGGAAAAGATCAAATTAGAGGATGGTTTAATTTATTATTTGTTTCATCAATGCTCGGAATGAAAAAACCAAGCTATAAAGCAGTATACATGCACGGTTTCGTACAAGATGAAAAAGGCAGAAAAATGTCCAAATCATTAGGTAATTTTTTTACGG
>JAGLOT010000144.1 GCA_023137655.1 Nanobdellota archaeon
TTCTAATTACCCTAAATGTAAATATACAGAGAAACTCAAGAAAAAAGAAGATTAAGCTAATTAATATTGATGAAATTTTGTTTTACTGAATTCTAATTTTAATTTTTTAAGATGTTGGTGTACTTTTTCAGTTTTAACAGAAATATAGTCTTCTAACATAATCATTTCGGCATCATTCGTTTTAGTATCATATAAAGCAAAACTTGCACCATTTGTTTTATGGGCAGATATTTCCCCTGGATTAATAATTAAACAATCATTAATCTTATCTTTATTTTTCTTATGATCGTGGCCATAAAATACTGCATCATAATCTCCGGACTTTGCCATGGACTTTGCCAATAAAGGATAATGTGTTAAAAATATCTTTCGCCCATCGATTTCAATTATATCATAAGTTTCTAAACTCATCTCTAATGCACTCCCTGGAACTAAAGATGTCTTAGTAATTGAAACTTTAGACCCATCGTTATTGCCCCAAATAGCAAATACTGGAATTTCAGAAGCTGCAAGAACTTTTGCAATTCCCCCATTAACAAAATCACCTAAAAAAAGAATCTTTTCAGCTTTTAACTCTGAAATTTTCTCTAAAGCCAAAACCAAATTATGGAAATTATCATGTATATCTGAAATAACTGCGACTTTCATATTCAAAATAGAAGTTAATATTTATTTAAATCTTCTTGTTTAATTATTATTAATCTAATAAAACTCTTAAATGTGTCCTTTTTTGTGTAATTTCTCAATAACTTCCTTGCCGGGCAATCCAATCTTATTAGAATTAATTGTTTCTTCATAAGAATACCACATATAATCAGTATGTTCATGAGATAAAATAATCTCTTTCTCTAAATCTTTAATCTCACAAAGGAAAAATACTGCATATCTATGATTTTTGCTATTTACAGACCATAATTTAACATCAAAAGGTTCTAAATTAACTAAATCTAGTTGAGTTTCTTCCTGAATTTCTCTAGCTAATGCTTCCTGTGGGTTTTCATCATCAGAATCTAATCTGCCCCCTACAAACATTAAATATTCCCCTTTCACAGGAACCAAGAAAAGAAGTTTCTTATCCCTAATTATTATAGCATATTGCCCTATTTTAGTTAGTAAATGTTCTTTAACCATACAATTTCAATAAAACTAAGATTTATAAAATTGTTTGTTTTATTATTATATATACTACTGAATCAAATAATAACTGAAATCTTTTTAGTTACGACGAGTGAGTAACCATAAAAAGAAATAAAACCTAAACCTTTTTAGTTTTAAGTGTCAGTGAGAAACTCTAAAGATTTCCCAAAAGGAAACCTTTATAAACCATCCATTTCTCCCTATGCCTACACTACATATTTAGACTAAAAATCTAAATATAGCAAACATTACCTGAAAAAAGGTTCCCTTCCTTACATTCTAATAAGGGTGCACTTGACAATAGGTAATAAATACTCAAAGTCTAAAAACATTAGACCAAGCTTAAAATGGCTAAAACAGGAAAACCAAGAAGTGGAAGTATGCAATATTGGCCTCGAAAAAGGGCCAAAAAAGAAACAGCTAGAGTTAGGTCTCTTCCTACATCTACTGAAAATAAGGCATTATGTTTTATTGGTTATAAGGCTGGTATGGCACACGTCATGCAAAAAGACAACAGAAAAAATTCAATGACAAAAAATGAATCAATTGCTGTTCCCGTGACCATTGTCGAATGCCCACCATTCAAAATTGCTTCTATTCGTTTCTACAAAAAAAAGGCTCTCGGTTTAAAAATCGTTTCTGATGTTCTAAATTCTCAACTTGATAAAGAATTAAAAAAGAGAATTAACATTCCTAAAAAAATTAAAGCACAAGTTCCTAAACCAGAAGAATATGATTTAGTTAGAGCTTTAATATATACTCAACCTAAACTCGCAGGTTTTGGTAAAAAAATACCTGATATGATGGAAATATCAATCGGCGGTAATAAAGAAGAACAACTCAAATTCATTGAAGAACATAAAGGTAAAGAAT
>JAGLOT010000145.1 GCA_023137655.1 Nanobdellota archaeon
CAACAAACCAGTTAGCTCTAACTAACTTTGCTTATTTTGCAACAAGTGGAGCTTACTCTACAATGGACGATGGTAGAAGTGATGTTGAAGGTTATGTTGGAATAGAATATGGAATCGGATTCAATGATCCAAATCCATTCTATGACTTTGCAGAGATAATGCAGGCAGGACCTGCTCCTGGACCTTATTATGGAGCTAACATCCTAACACCTGGTGCAGAGCATGCAATAACCTTTAGGTTAAATCTACCTGAACCATGCAATGGTGACTTTGACACTGGAAGCATTTACTTCTGGGGAGAAGCAATCTAAGTTGAGCGAAAGCTCATTTTTTTATTTTTTTTATTTTTTTAAACTTATTCTAATTAGATATAAAAATGCAATTTATATTTTAAATTAAATATTTTATTTAAATTAAACATAAAACTTAAGAATAACTATTGATTCTCCTTGTTAATGGAACCCTTAGCATCAAAAGTGAGGCCTAACGAACTAAAAGACTTCATATTTACAGATAAATTAACACACCTAAGGGAAGTTATCCTAAATAAGAAACTCTTTTCTATGCTGTTCTGGGGCCCTCCGGGGACAGGTAAAACAACACTTGCAAGAATAATTAGTGGGGAATTAGATTATAATTTTATTGAAATATCTGCAGTTAATAGCAATTTAAAAGATATGAGGGAAAAAATTACTAAGGCAAAGAATCTTTTTGGTTTAACAAGAACTAAAACAATTTTATTCATAGATGAAATACATAGATTCAATAAATTACAACAAGACTTTTTATTACCTTTTGTGGAAAAGGGAGATATAACCTTAATTGGTGCAACCACAGAGAATCCTGCTTTTGAAGTAAATAATGCTTTACTCTCAAGATTAAAAGTATTTAATTTTGAAAAAATAAGTGATAAACAAATATTTGATTATTTGAAAAAGATAATTAAAACAGAAAAATTAAATTTCTCAGATGAAATAATATTATTTATTTCAGAAATTTCTGATGGGGATTTAAGGAATGCAATTAACACAATTGAATTTCTATCACATTATGAAAATTTATCAATTGAAAAAGCAAAAAAGATTCTTAATAAAAATATTCATTATAATAAAGAATTTCATTATGATATGATTTCTGCAGTTCATAAATCTTTAAGGGATAGTGATGTAAACGCAAGTCTATACTGGGTTTTCAGGATGTTAACTGCTGGAGAAGATCCTAAGTTTATTTTAAGAAGATTAGTGAGGTTTGCTTCAGAAGATATTGGGGTGGTAGATAATCATGCATTGGAATTTGCAGTTAAATGTTTTGATGCACATGAATATGTTGGCTTACCAGAAAGTAATGTTATAATTGCACAACTTGTTATTTATTTGGCAAAGGCAAAAAAATCAAATAAAGTTTATGAAACCGTAACTAAATTACAAAAATTAATTAATGAAACTGGTAATTTGGAAGTACCTTTAGATTTAAGAAATCCAGAAAAAGAATTTTTGAAAAATCAAGGTTATGGTAAGAACTATAAGTATATTCATGATTTAAACGAACAAGAAAAAACAGAATATAATATTAATTATCTTCCAAAAAAATTAAAAGATGTAATTTTTTATAAAGATTGAAAATCCTTCGGATATTTCTAAGTAAAACTTAAATTGATTAAATAAATATTGATTCTATGCAAGATTTAATGATTAAAAATATTAAGAATAAAATTTATACTATTCGAAATAAACAAGTAATGTTGGATAGTGATTTAGCTTATTTGTATGTGGTTTCTACGAAAGTTTTGAATCAAGCAGTTAAGAGAAATATCTGTAGATTTCCAGAAGAATTTATGTTTCAGTTGACTGAGGGTGAATTAGAAAACTTGAAGTTACAAACTGATACTTTAAAGAGTAATTCTTTAAGGTTCCAAAATGGCATCTTAAAGGATAGTTTAGAGTTAATTGAGGCTTCTTTAAGGTCACAAAATGTGACCTTAGAAAAATGGG
>JAGLOT010000146.1 GCA_023137655.1 Nanobdellota archaeon
TTAACATAGACTTCTAAAAGACAAGGTTCAGATAAATTTCCACTAACCCTAACCTGTTGATTATAACTTGGACTAATTGCCCCCAGATTAATTGAATTAAAAACAGGTGGTTGTGAATCATATAAGGAATCATAACTTACATTTACAGAATTACCATAAATATCTTCAGCAACAATAATCAATTTATTATTACCTTCTCTTAAACTTAATTGTTCATTAAAGGAACCACTGGTTTCAATTTGTAAAATTGGTATTTTTTGTCTACATTCTGGAACTACTTGTTCTAAATCTTCTACTGGTGCATTACCTATACCTTCAAATTCTTTTGGAAAACCTTGTTCTTCTAATGTTTTAACAATTAACTCACTGGAATATTCACCTTCAAGACAATCATAATCCAAAGCAGAAACCCAATAGGTATATGTTTCACCTGCAATTACATTTGTATCTATAAATAATTCTGTACCTGCAATTCCAATTAAACCAACATCTTCCCTATAAATTAAATATTCATCCAAATCATTTGCAGTAGATTTATTCCAAGAAAATTCAATAAATCCATCTTCAACTTTTTCTAAAAATAATCCATTAACCTTTCCAGGTGAACTAAAACTAAATGGTTCCTGTTCCACATAAAAACTAACTGTACTTTGTTCAGTAACATAACCTTGGATAGAAAAACTTCCCTGTTTAATAACTTCAGAAACATTTGTTTGTATAACTAATTCTGGTGCTTCAAAATCTAAATAAACATTAAATTCCTGAGATGCAGAATTTCCTGCAGCATCTACTGCTTCAACCTTAACAAGGTTAACAGGCAATATGGATTTTAATATTATGTTATCAAAATGAACTTCTCCATTTTCTCCAGCATTTGAAGATCTTGAAATTAAATCATTAACATAAACTTTAACATCTGCATAGGCTTCAGTTTCCACATCAAAATCTAAACCTACTTCATTATAATATTCTGGAACATTAGCTTCAATAAATGGTGGCTCATAATCAGAACCTGCAACAAAATCATCAACAGAAGATTCCATACAATTTCCTCTTGCATCACAACTTTCAACTTTATAATAATAATGCCATCCATCAACTAATCCATTAATTGAAATTCCATGTTCTTTAACTAAATCAGATTTACTTTCTTCTTCACCTAAAGTTTCATCAGGGCTATAGTATATTTTTGAATTTGAATTTTCATCAGTATCCCATGCAATAGTTGCACCAGTTTCAGACAAAACACTTAATCTAATATTTGAAATAACTGGTGGTGTTTTATCTTCACCAATTGTATTAATAAATATAATATCAGAAAAGTCCCCAGAGTTTTCATAATCATCAACTGCCCTAACCTTATATTCATAGGGCATTCCAGGTAATAATTCAGTATCTATATAACTTGTACTTGTAATATCCTTAACTAATTCACCATCTCTAAATATTTCATATCTATCAAAATCAATTACCTCAACATGTCCCCATTCCATTTCAACTGTATATGCTGTTGCATTAACTAGGACTAAACTTTGAACTTTTGGTGGTGGTGTTAAATCTGGAGTAATAAATGATAACTCTTGACCTGAACCAACTGCAGGATAAGATGCTAATGTTCCATTTTCATCTTTAGAAACAACTTTATAATAATATTTTGTAAACTCTTCAAGATTCTCTAAAATTAAATTATGATATAAAATTAATTCTGCACCATTTTTTCTTAAATCTTTTCCAGTTGTTTTACCATATTGAATTTCTGAGTCTGCAGGGACTGGAGTAGTCCAATTTATAGCAGCAGAATTTGCATTAACCTGCACCATTGGTTCACTCAGAGAAAATGCAGCAGCTAATGGAAAGAATAACATTAATTCTATTATCAATATCGCCATTAATTTTGTGCTGTTCATTCTAATCTTGGCCTCAAATCTGCTTCATGATTTCCTTCAAATAATTGTAAATACATATTAACCATTTCATCATCTGTTTCTGG
>JAGLOT010000147.1 GCA_023137655.1 Nanobdellota archaeon
TGGGACTTGAGTCCATAATGTCCAATCATTACTTGGTGCATATGCCCCAAATATTGTATAGGGTGCTCTGTGTTGTCCAAAATATGACTGGTGAATATCACCAAAACTTACACCTCCAGCACCTGACGCTCCACCACCATAAATATTAGCAGATGAAACAGTAGAACCAAGATGGGCCCATGTTTTCAACATTTGCCTCCCTGGACCCTTACTAAAAGCTTCTGACATCATAGTTCCAGTATAACCCTTCTCTTTCAAATATTCTAATGCTGTTTTTACAGGTAAATTACCCTCACCGATTGGAATATGGGGGTCACCATAACCAAAACTATCTACTGCATGAATATGACCAATAATATCTGCATCTTTCATTTTTTCAACTTGTTTCAAATACCATTTATCAAATCTACCTTTTCGTTGAATTTCAGATTCACCATGTCTTGGTTCAAAATATTTCCACCACATACCCATATGTGCTGTATCCCATGTAGCTTTAATATGATCTTTAGCTTTTTTCGCCGCTTCTGACTTGCTATAACCTTGATAATTTGGATTTTTAATCATCCTAATATTTCCATTTTCATCTGTCCTGCCATGGGGATCTTCAATTTTCCTTTCACTTAATGCTATAATCATTTCTTTTCTTGCATCTGTAACTAATTCAATTAATTCTTCTGGGTGAGACCCATAACCCATTTCAGGAAAAATATTTTCAGGAGCAATAAAAATAGGTTTATCTGTTTTATTTTCTTGAGATTTTTCCATAGCAAAAATTCCTGCTTCAACATATGATTTCATGCTTTGCTTTTTTGCATATTGAGAAACTGGCATTGCATTATTTTTCATTAACTCAGATTCCATTGCCTGTTGCTCATAACCAATTGAACTGTCTTTAATGTGTTCCAAATCAAAATTTGCTTTCCTAAGTTCTTCATTTAACAAGTCTGGAATAGATTTACTTTCAGAAGGTAAAATTCCCGCTAATGAAGAATATCTATTTGGATCTGATTCCCTCATAAGTTTCCATTTCTCACCATCTGGCAATGATTCATCTAATTTATCATAAAATTCTTTTGCTTCTTTTATTTGTTTAACTTTCTTTTGTAATTCTGAAAATCCTTTTGAATGGTATCTTGCCCAACCTCTTGATTGTGCTATGTTAGTTTGAAGTTGTGCATTAAGAAATGCAATTTCAGTAGTTATAACTTCATTTTCCTTCAGGGGCCTCCCTAAATCTTTTATTTTTTCATCATTTGTTTCTTTTGCTTCTTTCTCAAAAAAGTCCCAATCTCTTTCTTCAACTTCAAACCGCCCAGTTTTTTCATCATATTCTGGAACCCTCTCATCTAATCTATCAATGACATTGCCTTCATAATCAACATAATCTCCACCATCATTTTTTAACCATTTTGGCCTATATACTAATTGATTTTTTCTCACCTGCATCAATAATTTTCCAGTTCTTCTATCAACAATAGGGATAACTGCATTTTCAATTTCTTCATCATAACCTTTAAACAATTGATTGCCCTGTTCATCTTTTGCCCATTTTGCTTCTGAAATCGGCCTAGTAAATTCCCCTGTATGAATAACAACTGCACTCCCATTTGTTACATCACCGGCAAAAGCTATTGCCTGTTTTAGTTCGTCCATTTCTTTTTTTCGATAGGTATCATCAAAACCCTGTTGAGGCCCCGCATAACCCGAAAGATTACCAATATTTGAAGGTGTATGAACAGACATAATATTCAATTCATTAGCTTTTGCAATTTCCTTTAATTCTTCCCTTTCATCTTTACCATAGGATTCTGCACCAGAAGCAACTCCTGCTTGCCCACCCATATTCAAACTCAACTCAACATGCTTAGAACCAAGTCTAACTGCTTGTTGTATTGTATCTCTAAATGCACCTGCTCTACCTTCAGTTACAGACATTCCAATATCTTTTATC
>JAGLOT010000148.1 GCA_023137655.1 Nanobdellota archaeon
TTTGTGCCACCCCAGACGATAAAAATGTATATCTTTTTGGAGATTATTATGCAATATCCTTAGGCGAAGAATATGATTATCAAATGGATAAGGTTTGCACATTTAATCAAATAAAAGAATTAGGTGTATTTTTAAAGGAAAAAATTTATAGTTAATTTATTTTTTTAATTTGATCTTATAATATTTAGATTTAGAGAAGTTTGCGAAGCGAATTTGATAAATTTCAATAAAAAGTTTATTCAAAATCCTTTTTGCAATCTTCAAGGAGTGGAATCTGTTCTTTATCGATTTCTTCTTGTGTTAGAATTCCTTTTTTTATCAAAGCTTTTTCTATTGCTGGAAGTCTTGTCCAGGCCCTATAAAATCCAACAACATAATCAAGCCTTATTGTTGGTTTACTTTCGGCAATTAACTTTGCTAATTCATTCAATACTTTTTGCGCATCTTTACCTTCATTCATGATAAAAAAGCAAAAGAAATTCATCTATTTAAATTTGAGGGTTTGTCTTATCTAGAAAAAACTCTTTAGTTAATTTTATTGATTGGTTTATTGGATAAATATGCTTCAATATTATTTAGTACTTTTTGACTTAATCTATTTATAAATTCGTTAGTTTTGCCAGAGATGATATTAGAATAAATCACCCTATCAAAATCTTTAAATTCATCATGAAAATCTGAAACCATATCCATTATGGCATAATTATTTGGTCTCTTTATCCACTCTTCAAAATCTTTTTTATCGAATGCTTTACCTAATGTAGTATTTACAAGAATTTTATTAGTCATTAAATCAAAATCTTTTTTCTCTAGAATTTTAACATTCTTTGGAGTTTGTAAACTGATAATATCACTTTTTTCTAAGAGTTCTTTTTTATCTACAAAAACAAGCCCTTTTTTTTCAAATTCAAGTATTCGGATTTTACTGTTGTATAAAACTTTCATTTTAAATCCTAATGCAATATCAGCAAGTAATTTTCCAACACCCCCTAATCCTATGATCCCCATAGTTTTACCACTTAATTCCGCAGGATTTTTCTTCCATTGGTAGGGTCCAAACCCCCTTAGAAGATTAATGAGGTGGAAAAATATCCATTCAACTACACCCTCATCACCGTAATCTCTTACATTAGATACAATAATATTTCTTTTAGAGCATTCTTCAAGACTTATAAGATTTGAATTTGTCCCACAAACACAGATAAATTTCAGATTCTTACATGCAAAAAGAATTTCTTGGGTAATTGGTGTTCGCCAGCTAACTAAAATACAATCCCCATCAGAAATTCTTTCTATAATTTCAGTTTGATCTTTAGGGTCTGAATCAAAGATTTTAATTGAATTTTCAGAGCATTTACCAATTTCAGATATTGAACAATCTAAAATAGTAATATAATCTAAAATTACGATTTGCTTAAACTTCATAGGCGTAGGATTATCTATCATTTTATTAATTTTACTAATTTTTTAAAGTATATTATGTATAAATAATGGACCAATCATCTTATTTTTAGAAATGGCATTCTTATTGGATTTAACATCACGATTTTTTGTAATCTATATATATATTCCATTTAAATATAACTTATTAGTCACTTTAGAGTAGTATATATAGAAAACTTTATAAATACCTCCTTTTTATTGTTTAAAATGGATTCAGCACAATTAGTAGATAGGGCAGGAATGGCATTTCAAACCGTTTTCGACGCAACAGAAACTGCTAGGGGGATACTAATGGGTGGGGATCTTAAAAATCTTGAATGTATTAATATAAATCGAATTATAGATAGTTATTCAGACCATATTAATCAATTACAATATGAAGACCCTCTTTTCTTAGCACACACATTTGGGGGGTGGGCTAAAGGCTATCAACTCGGAGAAGTTGCAGAATTACTTAATGTAGATGAAAAAAAGATTGCAAATATATGGGCTTCT
>JAGLOT010000149.1 GCA_023137655.1 Nanobdellota archaeon
TCTTTACAATAGAAAAGATAAACATATCTTTACAATAGAAAAGATAAACATATCTTTATAATAGAAAAGATAACTCATTTTTCTTAAAAAGAGATAAAGCTTATAAATAGAACTATACTTTTTAGTTTAATGTATAAAAAACCAAAAACTGATGAACCAGAAGTAATGAGGGTAAAATTACCTAGAGATAAACAAATTTTTGGTATATTAGAAGAGAGAGTTGGCGGTTCTAGAAGCAAAGTTAGATGTTTAGATGGTAAAACTAGAATTTGTAGAATACCTGGTAGGCTAAAAAGAAGACTTTGGGTCAGACAAGGAGATGTTCTTTTAGTTGAGCCATGGGAATTAGGTGGAGATGCAAAAGGGGACATCATTTGGAAATACAGACCTAATCAAGTTCAATGGTTAAAGCAAAGAGGCCATTTAGCTAACATCGATGATGTTACAGAATTTTAATTTTATAGTTCTTTAAATTTATTAAGAAATAATTTGAGTAAAGACTTTAGTCTTTTTGTCTTAACAAAATTTAAGGTCAAAGAATTCTTAATCCTTTTGTTTTAGGGTTATGATTATTAACCAAACAATTCCAACTAAAATTAATGAGTCTGCAATATTGAAAACTGGCCAAATTCTAAAGTCAATAAAATCAATTATATTATGTCTTACAATTCTATCAATTAGATTAGATAATGCACCTGCAGTGACCAAGGATATCCCAATATTATATTTTCTGTCATCTGAAAGATATCTAAAATAATAAATAATTAATCCAAGAATTGCAATAGTTAAGAAAATTAAAAGAGTATTACTTTCTCTTAATAAACCAAAACCAATACCTGTATTTTTGACAAGGGTGAAATGGAATATATTTTTAATTATTGGAAAACTTTTAGTTAAATGTTTTACAGCAAAATATTTTGTTAATTGATCTAAGATTATAAATCCAATTATTATAAGGATGTCTTTAATTTCTTCCTTACCAAAAAACATTTTACCAACTATTTTTTGACTTTTTTTGTGTTTGGATTTCATTTTCAATCTTATTTAACCTTAGGTTAATGTTTTCTATATTTAATTTTATCGTATCTAGCTTAGATAATATGAGTTCTATTTGATGGTTAGGTACATTTGAATTGTTATTATAACCATTATTATTGGTGCGGGGATTTGAATTATTAGGTTGTGCTGTTTGATTGGCAGGTGTTGCTGTTTGATGAGCTGGTTGACCTGGAAGATTGGGTGGAATTTCAGCCGGTGTCATTAAACTTTCACCATCATCCTCATCCATATTACTATTTATGCCATCTCTTGTTTGTTGCATAGAATCAAAATTGGGATTATCAAATTGTGAGGGTGTATTTGCTAAGGGGTCTGGACCACTTAAGGGATTATTACCTATGTCTGTTTTAAATGGATCATCGTCTAATCCAGAACTTGGACTATTAAATGGGTCTTCTTTCTTTTTCATAAAAGGTATTTTATCTAAAAATCCCATTTATACAATCACCTCTTTTATTTGATAAATATCTTGGCCTTTTTGGACCACATTAAAAACAGAATCTGGTATAAATTTTATCACTGAAAATAATAAAGTTCTTGGATAAACTTCAATACCTGAAGATTTTATTTTATTAATTATAAAGTTTTTATTTTCTTTTGTTGCACTTCCAATCAATGATGTAAATAAAACAGCTCTTAATTCAGATTCATCATTTATATTTTGTTGTGATAATTGTTCAGTTATTTGTTGTACTTGTGCCTCACTAACTTCTGATTTATCAAGCATTATTTTTGTAGTATCTTCCATAGTATTATTTGAATTAATTATTGTAA
>JAGLOT010000015.1 GCA_023137655.1 Nanobdellota archaeon
ATTGATTGAGCATTTTGCTGGGAAATTCCCATTATGGATAAGTCCAAATCAAATTAAGATTATTACTGTAACAAATAAATGTGATGACTTTGCAAAAAAAATTGAGAAGAAGTTTAGAGCTGAAAGTTTTAGGGTTGAAGCAGATTATAGAAATGAATCAATTGGTAAAAAAGTAAGGGAAGCAAGGAATGCTAGATTTAATTATATTATTACAATTGGTGAGAAAGAAGTTGAGAAGAAGAATCTTGCTGTTAAGAGTCGGAATGGTGAGATGAAGTTTGACGTTAATGTTGATGATTTCTTGAAAGAATTAAAAGTTGAAGTTGAAAAGAAAGAGATTAATTAATTTTTTAGATGTCTACACAATTGATTAAATGTAGACACTTCTAACAAAAGTTTTAAATATGTAGACACTATATTATCCTATATGTATATTGAAAAAAGAAAAGAAGGTAAAAAAATAAGGTACTTCTTAGCACATTCCTATAGGGAAGGAAAGAAAGTTCATAAATTTAGAAAATTACTTGGACTAAACCTTAGCCCTAAAAAACTGAAAGAAAGAAGAAATATTGCAGAAAAACTTATTCTTGAAGAAATTCATAAATATAAAATTATTAAGAGTCCTTTAGATATTAAACTATCTGTTGAAGAAATTACAAATCTAAAAAAATTAGAAAAGAAAATTCCATTAGAAATAAACCATTTATCTGAAAAAGATTGGGCTAATTTCTCTAAACTATTTACCTATAACACAAATGCTATAGAAGGAAGCAAATTAACTAAAAAAGAAGTTAAAGAGATTCTAGATGAAGATAAGTGGCCAGATAAATCAAAAGAAGATATAGCAGAAGCCTTTGGTGTAGATGAAGCTATAATGTATATAAGAAAAACAAAAGAACACATATCATTAAAATTAATAAAAGATATTCATAAAATTGTGTTTAAGAATTCCAAATCTTTTGCAGGTAAAACAAGAAAAAAAGGAGAAGAAGTTGTTATATTTGGTGGAAATGGGATAGTTGTTCATGAAGGTGCCCCACAAACAAGAGTAATTTACTTACTCAAAGAATTAATTGAATGGTATTCTAAAAATAAAGATAAATATCCGGGTTTAGTTTTAGCTGCGGTTATCCATAATCAATTTGAAAATATCCATCCATTTGCAGATGGAAATGGTAGGGTTGGTAGGATATTAATGAATAATATTTTAATTAAACATGGTTTGCCCCCCATTAATATAAACCTTAAAAACAGATTTGAGTATTATGAAACCTTGCAGGAGTTTGAGAATAATCAAAATATTAAGCCAACATTAGATTTATTTTTAAAAGAGTACAAGAAATTAAAAGAAGATTTGAAAAAGTAAGTGTCTACATTTTAATGGTTTTGTAGACACCTAAAACAATCTAAAATTAAAATAATCCTATAATTTTATAAATGAAATTCTATTTTATGGCAGTATGGTATTAGAAAAACTCGGAAATAGCTTGAAAGATACATTAAATAAGGTAGCAAAAGCTGTATTTGTCGACGATAAGCTATTGAATGAGCTGGTGAAGGATATCCAGAAGGCATTATTACAGTCAGATGTAAATGTAAAACTAGTTTTTGAACTTACTAATACAATTAAAAAGAGGGCAAAGGAAGAAGATTTACCCAGAGGATTAACCAAAAAAGAGCAATTAATCAAGATTATTCATGAAGAACTTGTTAATTTTATTGGCGGTTCTGATAATAAGATAAATATCAAGAAAACTCCATTCAAAATAATGATGGTTGGTTTATTTGGGAATGGTAAAACAACTACTTCTGGTAAACTGGCTAAGTATTATAGTAAAAGAGGGCATAAAGTAGCATTAGTCGGTTTAGACGTCCATAGACCTGCAGCAATGGACCAATTAGAGCAAGTGGGTCAAAGTGTTAAGGTTGATACTTTTATTGATAAAAAAGAGAAAAATGCCCTTAAAATTTGGAAAAAATATCAAGAAAAGGTTGAGAAAGATTATGATTTAATTATTGTGGATACTGCAGGAAGAGATGCTTTATCTGATGATTTAATTGAAGAAATTGAATCCATCACTAAATCCATTAAACCTGATGAGGTATTATTGATTATTGGTGGCGATGTTGGGCAAACTGCCCAGAAGCAAGCACAGCAATTCCATGATAGTTGTGGCGTTACAGGCGTTGTTGCTACAAAAATGGATGGTACTGCTAAAGGTGGTGGTGCTTTAACTGCTTGTGCTGCTACAGATGCACCCATCAAATTCCTAGGTGTTGGAGAAAGAATGGATGACTTGGAAGAGTTTAATCCAGAAAGATTTGTTGGTAGATTACTTGGTATGGGTGATATTGAAGCTTTATTAGAAAAAGCAAAAGAAGCTATTAGTGAAGAAGAAGCTGAAGATTTAAGTAAAAAATTGATTAAAGGAGAATTTAATCTTATTGATCTTTATGAACAAACAAAGGCTATGAAGAAAATGGGACCTCTGAGTAAAGTGATGGAAATGATTCCTGGTATGGGAAATATCAAAATGCCAAAAGAAGTTCTTCAAGGACAAGAAGTTAAATTAGATAAATGGCGATATATGATGGACTCCATGACTAAATCAGAATTAGAAGATCCCAGTATTATGAGTGGTAAAAGAGTTGAAAGAATTGCAAATGGTGCAGGGGTTAAAGTTTCTGAAGTTAGAGAATTAATTAAGCAATATACTATGAGTAAGAAGATGATGAAAAAATTCCAAGGTAAGAAAGGAATGAAGAATATGGAAAGCATGATGAAGGGTATGGGAAATGCCAAGTTCTAGTTCTAAAATTAAAATGTTTATTCAAAATAGAAAAAATCAAACTATTTGTGTACTAATTGAAACTTCTCAAAAACAAAAAGGACTTGTTTTTATAGCACATGGATTGAGCGGTTCAAAAGATGAAATCCATATTAAACTTTTTGGAGAATCATTTAAAGAAAAGGGATTTTCTGTAGTGTGGTTTGATTGTACAAACACCTTAGGTGAAAGTGATGGAAATTTTGAAAATGCAACTACTACTAATTATTATGAGGATTTAGAAGATGTTATTAATTGGGCTAAGGATCAGAAATGGTATCAAGAACCATTTTGGTTATGTGGACATAGTTTGGGTGGATTAAATATCTCAAAATATGCAAAAGAAAATCCCAATAAAGTTAAAGGAATAATTCCTGCTTCTCCAACAATTAGTGCAAATGTAATAAAAAGAAAATCCGAACATCTTGTTAAAAAAATAGATGGTGTTTCTTGGAGATTTATGCCTGGCTTAAAACCAAATGAAATTGTGAAGCTTAGATGGGATAATTTTATTAATGACTTGGAGAGGTATAATCTTGATGATTATTTGTCTAAATTAAAGATGCCTCTTTTAATAATGATTGGTGAGAGAGAAAATTATTATCTGCCCCCATTAAAAGAAATCTGTGAAAAATATAACATTAATCTTAAAATTATAAAAAATGCCCAACATGTTTACACAGGGGATGAACAATTTAAGGAAATTAAAGGATTTATATATGAATTTATTGATAAATCTCAATTCTTGGGCAATCATCCTGAAGAAGTTATTGATAGAGTAGATGATAACGATAATGTGATTGGTCAAATGACCCGGGCAGAAAAAGAAAATAGTTCTTATAATTTCAGAATCTCATTAATTTTGGTCTCTAATTCAAAAGGTAAACTTCTTTTAGGTAAGCGGCCAATGCATAGAGTGCACTCCCCAGGTAAATGGGCAGTTTTTGGTGGCCATGTAAATGCTGGAGAAAGTTATGAAGCAGCTGCAATAAGGGAATTAGAAGAAGAATTAGGGTTCAAGGGGGATGTTAAATTATTAGGAAAATTTGATAGGTTTAATTCTAAGGGAAGTAAGGTGTTTGATAGTATTTTTCATATAGAAAAAGATGATGGGTTTATTCCAGATAAAAGAGAAATTGAAGAATTAAAGTTTTTTTCAAAAACAGATGTGGATAGATTAATTAAGGAAAAATCAGAACTGTTTGCAGGCCCATTTATTGATGGATGGAAATTCCTTAAAAAGAATAATTTGATTTGAATTATTAATTCTGAGTGTAATATCACTACTCTTAAGGGCTAAATTTATAAAGGGTCTTTTTTTATTCATTATTATGTCAATTGATGATTATTGTACTAATTGTAATTTAGACCCTGCAATAAGATTATCTCAAGAAGATAATTGGAAGGAATTAAGTCAAATTGAAAAACAAGAAACATCCGAAGCAATATTAAAACGTTCTAATAGCGTCTCTAGTTTGCATTTATCAGATATTATTGGTATTCTTAAAGTAGCTTATGATCCTTCTCGTCCTAGCAGAAATACTCAAATCCCAGTGAATGGTAATAAATTACTTTATTTTTACAATGAAGCATTAGAAAAAGCAGAAACAGATCAAAACACTTTCAAAAGAAATGATGAGGGGTATTATTCAAAAGAAGCAATGGGGGAACGAACTGCACTTTTATTAAGGTTCAAGGGTGCATTACTTATTGATTTATATTCACTCGGTAGAAAGACTAATAAAGAAAATTTTGAATTACTTAATCAAGGAATAAATTCACTTGAAAAATCTCTTACACAAAATTATAATAATCCACGTTTAAGAGCAGAAACATATGTTACTTTAGCTTCTGGATTAGAAAATGAATTTAAATTTAAACCAGGAATAAGAGATAATGAAACATTAAGAAAGAGATGGGTTAAAAAAATGGTGAATTGTTATTCTACAGCTATTCAAGTTTTAACATCTGATGAAAAAGACTGGAGCTGTCTTATTAGTAAATATCAATCGAAAATTGCTGAGGTGGAGTCTTTAAAAGAAAAAATAAGAAAAAATAAAGGTAATATTAAAACGCCAAAAAGACATAAACAGGGGCATGACCCTAGACCAGTATCTAGAGCAGCTAAACGTAAAAGGGCTATTTTTGGAAGAAATTAACATTAATATTTATAAATATGTACAAGTTATTATTTCTATAAAATGATTATATCAATAACTGGAGATCAAGGTTCTGGAAAAAGTACAGTTGGAAAATTATTAGCTAAAAAACTTAATTTTAACTACTATTACACTGGTGGTTATATGAGAAAAATGGCTGAAAATTATGATATGACTTTTGAAGAGTTTGCTAAATATGCAATAACCCATAAGGAAATTGATTTAGAACTTGATGAATGGCAATCCCAAATTGGGAAAAAAGAAGATAACTTGATTATGGATGGGCATATTGCTTGGCACTTTATTCCTAGTTCTATTAAAGTTTTCTTAAAATGTAATGAGGAAATTGCTGCAAAAAGAATATTTAATGATAAATCTTCTAATCGAAAGAAAGAAACTAAAGTTGCAAATATAAATGAAAAAAAAGAGCAAATTAGAATGAGAAGAGGGTCTGAAAAAATAAGATATAATAGATTTTATAATATTGAAATTTATGATATGGATAATTATAATATAATTATTGATACTAGTAATATGAGTGCAGATGAAACTGTTGAAAGGATAGTTAAATTGTTAAAAAACTCGAAATACTTATAAATAAGCTTAGGCAATTTATTTCTAAAATGGTAAAAATTCAAGAAAAAGACTTTATTGAGCTTGATTTTACAGGAAAAATCAAAGAAACAGGAGAAGTATTTGATACAACTCTTAAATCAGTAGCAACAAAGAATAAATTAAATGATAAGGCAACATATAAGCCTGCTTTAGTTTGCATTGGTCAAGGAACAATATTTGCTAAATTAGAACAAGGATTAATCGGGAAAGAACTTGATAAAGAATATACTATTGAATTAAATGCTGAAGAAGGATTTGGCAAAAAGAATGCTAAATTAATACAATTAATGCCTACATCTGTTTTCAAAAAAGAAAAGATTAACCCTCAAGTTGGTTTATTTGTAACTATAAATGATAAGATGGGGATAATTAGAACTATTAATGGTGGCAGATGTTTAGTTGATTTTAATCACCCATTATCTGGTAAAGATTTAGTTTATGAAATTAAACCTTTAAGGCAAATTACTGATAAAAAAGAACAGATTAATCACTTAATAACAGCTGAATTAAGAATTGATAATTATAAATTAACAGGTAAGGAAGGTGAATTTCTAATTTCTTTTGAAAATAAAATTTCCAAGTTATTAACAGAAGCAATGAGAACTGTTCTTATTAAGAATGTTAAAGATTTAACCGGCGAAACTGTTAAAATCAAGTAAAGACTTAAAGTTCATAGTCTTCACTAAAACTTTGCAAAGTTTCAATAATTTCTTTTATTTAAATTTATATTCTGGAAACATTTATAAAAACAATTATCTTTCTTTTAATTAGCATTTAAAAAGGTTAAAGCTTTTATAATAATAAAAGGGGTTGATATGGATGAATAATGAAATCACAAATTCTATGAATGATCTTAACAAAAAGATTGCTAATCTTCTTGAAGTTTTTAAAGTCGCAGATGATGAAATGAAAAGAGGTAATTCTGTTAGTTTAGATTTATTAAATATGAAGTTAGATAAATTAGTTAGCCAACATGATAAAATAGCAGATGCTATCATTGCATTAACTGAAATGGTTCAGGGAAATAAAAAGATTATTCCACCACCAATTCAGATGCCCCCACAATTACCAAATATTCCGCCACCCATGCAAGTTAAACCTAGTTTACCTGAAACTAGTGGATTACCTATACCTCAAATTCAACCAGATAATGGTTTGCCAACTATGCCTGAATTACCACCTGTTTCAGATATTAGTATATCACCCAAACCTGGGCAATTGAGACCCTTAAGTTTATCTGGTGGAAGGCAAACATTAAAACCCTTAGGTAAACCACCAAGGAGACCTTAATATGAATATTAAGGTAAATGAATTTCTAAGTGCTGCTAGAACAGCATACTGTAAAGTTGATATTGAGACTAAGAGGGAAGAAAAGTTATTTGCCCAGGAACATGCTTCTGAACTTGAAGATAGGGTAGTTTTCTTGAAAAAGGAACTTGCTAAATATAAGGCAGCAGAAGAATTAGAAAAAAAGGTTTTGCTTAAGTTTGATTTAGATGAAGAACCAATTAAAAGAACTGAAATTATTATTGTTAAAATTGATAAAGATGAAATTAAGAAACTTCAATTACAAATAATTAGATTAGGAAAAATCTGTGAACTTCTTGAAAGAAATAATAAAACTAAAAAATTAGCTAATATAAAAATAAAGTTAAAAAAATTAGAAAAAAAATTAAAGACAATTAAAGGTCTTTAGCCATTACAGTTTTTCTTCCGTTTGCTTCTGCTCTTTTAACTGCATCTTTGATTAATGTTTTTACTTTATCGCCTAAAGCATCTGCAAAATCCCCTGCAATGTTGTTATTAGGGGTAATGCTTTTTATATTTGATTTTACTATTAAATTATCTGACATTTATATCACCATATATTAAGAGTTCTCGTCTATTTTTAAAGATTTCGAAGAAATATTTAAGTTTAGAAGGGGGACACTCTATTGATTTAGGTTTTTAATAGATTTATTGATAATCTAAAGAAGTAATTATATTACCTGAAACCGAGAACCTTGGTATTTCTTCCAATCTACTTAATATGCCTTGAATATCTTGGCGATTTCCTTTACTTACAACTATCTTTTCTATACCTTTTGCAAAAGCATTATCTGCAACAGATACACAAGATTGAAGTGCAAGGCCCCGCCTCCTATAATCTGGAGATATATATATATTGAAAAAACATGTAATGAATTATCTGAGTGTACTTGAAATGCATTGTGGCCTATAATATTTTGATTCTCTTCTAAGAATAAACCATCGTAACCTTTTTTTTCTAGCCATTTTATAGCTAAAGGGACTATTACTTGACCTATTAAAGGTATTCTTAAAGTATATTTTAAGCAACCTTGTTTTTTATCAAAATCTGAACCTTTGTCTGGATATGCAATCCATCTTCTAAGATAATTATTAGCTCTTGCCAATTCTTTTCCGGATTTTTCAGTTAATAAATGAGATTCAATCATAATCTAAAAATTCTTTTATTTATTTATAAAACTTTCCCTACTAATAAGTAACTATTTATGCCCGAACCAGAATGTTACCTTGTTATCAGTAAAATCATCAAGTTTACAGAAACCAAACCTTTCAAACTGGACAATATCTCCTTTCTTAAGATCATCAACTAAAGGTTCTGCTAAACCCTGAACAAGTTTATTATCTGGCATTAGAACTTCAACATTAATTAAATCTGTAATTACAGGTAACCAATGTAATATTCCTTTGCCATTTTTCTTATAATCTTCTAAATCCTTAGAAACAAAAGTAAACTTATTTCCTTTTTTCTCAAAGTTAAAAGCATCCATTAATCTGTATAACCTATTATCTTCTAAATTATCAAAATCTTCTTTGCTAATATAGAAATCCTGTTTTGTGTTTAGAACTCTGAATCCTTTTTTAGGATTATCTGGATGTAATTTTAATTGAACATTTAATTCTGGAGAATTTTCAATTTGAATTTGAACTGGTTCTTTTACAAAGAAATATCTATTTGTTTTTTCATCAAGAACTTCCCTGTTTAAATTAGCTAAATGTTTAAAGAATTCTTTTGCATCTACAACCTTATCAACATTTGACAAACCAATTTCTTCTGTATATTTTAGTAAAGCTTCTGCTTGAAACCCTCTCCTTTTTAATGCACCTAGGAAAGGTAATCTGATATCATCCCAACCAGTAAATTCACCAGCTTCTATTCTTTCTTTTGTTTTTGAACAAGATATTTCTAATCCTGTGAATTTGTATCTGCCTGTAAAATATGCTTGTGGGTAATCAAAGTCTAATGCTTTAAAAATTAATTGTTGTCTTTTTGCATTATCTGCATGATCTTTTGCTCTAATTATATGAGTCATTCCTGATTCTATATCATCAACTGTAACTGATAAATTCATAAGAGGCCAAACTCTGTATTTCTTGCCCTGCCTTGGATGTTCTGAATCATTTATTCTTGCCAGTGGGAAATCCCTCATAGCTGGATTTTTATCTTTCATATCTGATT
>JAGLOT010000150.1 GCA_023137655.1 Nanobdellota archaeon
ACCCATTATTACCTTTCTTTTTGTTTATAATTCCAAATTCATGAATATTTGTTTGGGTATCAGTTATAGCTTCCTTACCATATTGAGCTACAGTTATATTTGGAAGATATTTCTCAATTGCAAATAATTCACCTGTATCTCCACTTTTTAAAAATTGTATAATATAAACTCTAAGATTATGTCCGACAGCTCTTAGTGCTAAACCAAGAGATGCACTAGTTTTCCCCTTTCCTTCGCCAGTATATACATGGACTAGTCCAAGATTTTGTTTCATTTTATTAAATTAAACTAATTTAAGCAGCTGAACAAAATGAAAATCCACATGATGGACATTTAGCACAACCTTCTTGGAATACTAATTTACCGCCACATTCAGGGCAGTTATCCTTCCCTTTCTTTTTGGGTTTTTCTTTTTCAACTTCTTTTTCAATGTCCTTATCTTTTTCTTTCTTAATGTTTATATTTAAATTTAATACCTGTAAATCTTTACTTCCATCTCTATAGATAGTTACACCTTTACACCCTAATTTGAATGCTTGCATGTACACTTCATTCACATCTTCCATGGTTGCAGAATGTGGGAAGTTAACAGTTTTAGATACTGCATTATCAATATGCCTTTGGAATGCTGCTTGCATTTTCAAGTGATATTCTGGTGAAATATCATGTGCTACAACATAATTATGTTTTAAAGATTCAGGAATACCTTCAATATGTTGAATGCTTCCTTGATTAATGATTTTCTTCATTAAATCCTCAGAATAAATTCCTGCTTTTTCTAAATCCTTTTTGAAGAATTTATCAATGTAGAATAATTCTTTCCCATCCATCACTCTTTTTACATAACTCAATGCAAATAATGGTTCAATACCACCAGAACAATCTGCAATCATACTAATTGTTCCTGTTGGAGCTAAAGTAGTTCTTGTTGAATTTCTTATTTTCATATGTTTGCCTTTGAAGAATTTACTTTTTTCATTGTATATGCTAGCCGGCCAATTTGGAAATACCCCTCTTTTTCTGGCTAATTTACAAGATGCTTCATCAGCACAATCTTGAACAAATTGCATTACCTTTTCCCCTAATTCTACGCCCGCATCTTCATTATATGCAAGTCCAAGTTGACTAAGCATATCTGCCCAACCCATCACACCCAATCCAATTTTTCTATTAGATTTAACCATTTGGTCAATCTTTTTTAATGGATATTTGTTCATATCAATTACATTATCTAGGAAATGAACTGCAGTACTTGTAATTTGTTTTAATCTATCCCAATCAATTTTACCTTCGTTTACAAATTTGCCTAAATTAATAGAGCCTAAATTACAAGATTCATAGGGTAATAATGGTTGTTCACCACAAGGATTTGTAGATTCAATTTCTCCAACATCTGGAGTCGGATTATCTTTATTCATCCTATCTAGGAATATAATTCCTGGGTCACCATTTCTCCATGCAGAACTTACAAGTAAGTTGAAAACTGTTTTAGCATTCATAGTGCTAATAATTTCTTTAGAATGTGGGTCTATTAAATCATAATCTTCCTCATTTTCTACTGCATGCATAAATTCTTCTGTAATTCCGACAGATAGGTTGAAATTAGTGATTGCATCATTTTTTTCTTTACAATTTATAAATTCAAGAATATCTGGATGGTCAATTCTTAGAACACCCATATTAGCACCTCTCCTCTTTCCACCTTGTTTAATGACTTCGGTTGCTGCATTGTATACAGTTAAGAAAGATACTGGACCAGAGGCAACGCCTTGGGTTGATTTAACTCTTGCAGTTCTTGATCTTAATCTTGAGAATGAGAATCCTGT
>JAGLOT010000151.1 GCA_023137655.1 Nanobdellota archaeon
AAAAACAAGAATTCAAACCTGACATGCTTAAAATATATCCTTGCATGGTTCTGCCAGGAACTAAATTATACAATCTATGGAAAAAGGGCAAATTCTACCCCCTAACCACAAATCAGGCGACAGAAATTATTGCAGAATTCAAAAGAATAATTCCTAGGTACATGAGGATAATGAGGGTTCAAAGAGATATCCCAACAAAATTAACTTCTGCAGGGGTCTCTCATACAAACCTAAGGCAATTTGTCCATAAATTAATGAAAGAAAAGAATATTACTTGTAATTGTATAAGGTGCAGAGAACCAAGGAATGAAATTATTAAAAAAATTAATTTAAATGTTCAAGAATATTTTGCCTCAAATAATAAGGAGTTCTTTATCTCTATGGATTCTGATTCTGGAAAAAGTATTCTTGGTTTTTGTAGATTAAGATTTCCCTCAACCTTATTAAGAAAAGAAATAACAAAAGATTCTGCTTTAATTAGGGAACTACATGTTTATGGTAATGCAACTGGCATTGGAAAAACTGGAAACATCCAACATAAAGGTTTCGGTAAGAGATTATTACAAAAAGCAGAACAAATAGCCAAAAAGAACAAAAAAGATAAAATGGTTATTATTAGCGGTGTAGGTGTAAGGGGATACTATAGAAAACTGGGATACAAAAAGCAAGGCCCATATATGGTTAAGCGATTATAGATAAATTAATAGCTATCCCACAACCTCAAAAAGTTTAAATATTCGAAGTATCTCATTATAATTAGTCAGAGGATAGGGGTGTACTAATGGCAAAAGAAAAAATTCTGGAAATAGATGCAATTAAAGACTATCTTAAACTAAAGAATAAACCCAAATTCAAAGACTTCTTTAAAAAATGGAAATTGAAGACGAAATCAAAAGAGAACTAGAAGAGCAAGAAAAGACTGCTGATAGTTTTGAAGATAAGCTTGAAAACGACGCAATCTCTGCAGAAGAAGCCGGATTCCTTAAAGGATATGAAGAAGACGAATATTCTGATGAAGAAGAATGTTAATGTTGTAAAAGCTTAATGACCTCTTCGCTGAGGCCCTTAGATGTTTCTATCAAAATTGGTTTATGTCCGTTCTCGATTGCTTCTTCCAAACACACATTAAATATCTCTGCTTCCAAATTATCCTTAATCTTATTCTCACTATAGCCCCTTTCTTTTAGCCTTTCTCTTAGAACCCCTAAATCACATTTAGTAACAAAACATCTATCAACTTTTTTAGAATCCATATAATGACTCATATGAGAATCAATAATCACATCACAATTTAATTTTGCAACTTCTTTTTCTAATTCTTTTGCAAGTTTATTTTCATCAACAATTAAACAATCTTTTTCTTTATCAAAACCTTCTGATAAATTCTTCTCTTTAATAAAAGTAGTAACATCAATATATTTATATTTTAATTTATCTGCAAGAAACTTAGCAAGTGTTGTTTTTCCAGTTCCAACAGAACCTGTAACAATTATAACAACCATTTTAGATTTTTCTAACTGCATAATGGGTGGATACAAGAATTAATAGGCCAACAATTATTGCATAAATATTAGAAACCGCTGGACTATACCGACTAAACCAATAAATATCTAGTAAATTATGAACTCCTCGCCAAACTAAAACAGTTGACATAAATGCAATAAACATAACCCACATTTGATGCATTTTTCTTAACTCTACAAACTTATTAAGAAATGAATCTTCTCTTTTTTTTAATCGTCTGATAAAACTTCCAAATTCTCTAAACATTAAATAATTAAAATAAATTACTTATATAAAACTTCCTATCTAAAAAG
>JAGLOT010000152.1 GCA_023137655.1 Nanobdellota archaeon
AAATCATTGTAGATACTTATGGTGGAATGGGTAGACATGGTGGTGGTGCATTCTCTGGAAAAGATCCAAGCAAAGTAGATAGAAGTGGAGCTTACATGGCAAGATATATTGCTAAGAATCTTGTTGCTGCAAATATTGCAGACAGATGTGAAGTGGAAATTGCCTATGCTATTGGAGTTGCTGAACCTGTAAGTTTATTTGTGGACACATTTAATACAGGAAAAGTTGATGAAGATAAAATAATTTCAATCATTAAAAAAGTATTTCCATTAAAACCTGCAGAAATAATTAATACATTAGGATTAAAATCCCCAATATATTCTCAAACTGCATGTAATGGACATTTTGGAAATCCAAAGTTTCCTTGGGAAAAACTTGATAAGGTTGAAAAAATAAAAGAATTAATTTAATAATTCTTTAATGGGATAAAAGAATTAATTTAGTGGTTTTTTAATATAATAAAAGAATTAATTTAGTTCATTTCTTTCTTTTTTATATAATTCCTAATTTTTATAATAATCATTTTGAATAAATTATATTGGATAATACAAATACATTTAAAGGCTGTTCTTTTCCCTTTTTTGATGGTGAGATTAGAGAGTGCAAGTTCTATAAATACGTATAAACAATGCCCTAGAAAGTACTATTATCAGTATATCGAAAAGTTAGAAACTCTCTCCAATATATATTGTGTTAGGGGAAATGCAATACATTCAACATTAGAGGAATTCTTTAATTTGGACACTAAGATATTATCTAATACTAATTATGAATTTGAACTTCATATAATTGCTCATGAAATATTTAAGAAAGAATGGGAAAAGAAAAAAGAAGAACTAGATGTACTTGAATTAAGTTCTATTAAATTAGCATTCTTCAAAAAAGAATCTCAGGATATGTTAAATATTTGGTTAAAGAATTTCTTTAAAAAATTAGCTAAAGAAGTTAAAGATAAAACATTTAGAGAAAGTTTTGAGAAATTAAGACCTGAAACAGAAATTTACCTTGAATCTAAAACATATAATGTTAGAGGATATGTTGATGCTGTGCATAAGATAGAAGGTGAGATTATATTAATGGATTATAAGACTTCATCTAAAGATAAGATGACTGATGAATATAGGTTGCAATTAGGAATTTATTCTTTGCTTTACTTTGATAAGTTTGGTATATTACCAAATAAAGTTGGATTAGATTTGTTAAGACATGGTGAAAGAATCATTGATGTTGATGATGAACTTATAGAGCTGGCTAAGAGAGAAACTCTTGCTATGGCTGATAGAACTATTTCTGAGGAAAAAGAGGATTATCCAATCCAAAAAACTCGACTATGCCCTTGGTGTAATTTTAAAGATGTCTGTAAAAATAATAATTAATCATATAACTCTAAAATTGTCTTTCTAATGGGTTATATATTATTAGAAAAGATTTTTAAATATATAATTTATTTTAATAGAAATCAGGGGTGATTTGATGAAAAAATTAATTTTACCAATAATTATACTATCATTAATAATAATTTTAGCTAATAATGCTAATGCTGTAGATGAACAAACAGAAACTCCAGTACCAGAACTATATGGGGATACTGAAGCAGAACCAGTAAATGATACTGAATTAGTTGAAGTAGAAATAAATGATCTTTCATGGATATGGAAAGTATTTGTAATATTAGGCTTGATGGGCGTTACCTATTGGTTATTGACAAAGAAATGAGTTAATAAAGAGATAATTTTATAAATCAAAAAGATTTACAAAAAATATTAAATTAAAAAC
>JAGLOT010000153.1 GCA_023137655.1 Nanobdellota archaeon
TAATCCTGCAGGGCCTGAGCCAATTATAATTAAGTCATACATTTTTTACCCCTTGAATAGTTTTTTTATGAAAGAAGGTTTTTCTTCTTTAGGTTTTTCAGTTATTACTTCTAATGCCCTGTTTAAATCATTTTCAGTTGGAGTTCCTCGAAACCCAATTCTTTGTGGGTGAATATCTGAAGAAACAAAAATTGTTGGTACTGTCATCACATTAAACTTTTGTGCTAATATTTGCCCCTCTGGTGTCAGAGTATTAATTTGTTTTAATGTAATATTATCTTTACCCTTAACAAAATTAGTTATAAAAACACGTGCTGGTGGGCAATGTGGACATCCAGGCCTTGAAAAAAGTTCTATGGTTATCATAGTAAATCATTTATTTTTTCTTTTAATTGTTCTTTTTGTAATAAACCAACAATTCTGCCGACTTCTTTATTGTCTTTGAAAACTACAATACAAGGAATTCCTGTTATGTTATTTTCTTGTGCTAATTCTGGATGGTCTTGGGTATTTACTTTTGCAAAATCTGCTTCAATTTCACTTGAAACTGCTTCAAAAGTTGGAGCAAGCATTTTACATGGCATACACCAAGGTGCCCAGAAATCTACTACCGTGGTATTTTTTGTATTTTCTTGAAAATTATCCTTATTTAATTCTAACATTTTATGTACCTCCGTATGGGTGTGATTAAGATAGTCACATAGTATTTATATACTTGTTGGTTGTGTGATTTGGTGTGGTTGTTTTAGTCACAACTAATCAGAATTATGGACTATTTAAAATAGAGTTTGGTAGTTTTGGAAGATGATATTTGCTGTGTCTTCCTCTGTGGTGCCCTTAATTTTAGCAATTTCTTTTATTCCTATTGCTATGTTTTCAGGGGTATTTCTATCTTGTTTATTGGGTGCTTGAAATGGAGAATCTGTTTCTGTGAGAAGTTTGTTCAAGGGTACCATATCTATTAGATTTGGAAAGATTGGATTTCTTGCAACGGAGGGGGGAATTGAAAAATAATATCCTCTAGCTAGTCCTTCTTTAATTTGAGATTTCCTTCCTTCAAAACAATGTATGATTACCTTTAGATCTTTATAGGGTTCGAGAACTTCGAATGTATCTTTGGTTGCTTCCCAACTGTGTACAATAACCGGGAGTTTTCTTTTTTGTGCAATATCTAGAATTTTTTTGAAAACAATTATTTGTTGTTCTTTATTGCTTTTATCGTGATGATAATCTAAACCTATTTCTCCAATTGCAACTGCTTTTTCAGTTTCTATTAGATTCAATGTTTCCTGAAGTTGCTGTGGTGTTATGTTTTTTAATAAAGTTGGATGTAAACCTAATGCAGGTTTGATTATTTTATATTTTTTTGCTAACTTTAATGTTTTCTTGATACTTTCAAGATGTGTGGAATTATTGATTATTGCTTTAACTCCTAATTGTTCACATCTCTTTAGAACTTCATCTATATCTTTATCAAATGCATCATAATCCATGTGCGCATGTACGTCTACTAATAACATAAAGAAAAGAAAAGAAAAAGAGTTTAAAATAGTTTTGTAAAACTATTCTTTTATAGTTGCAGAATTGCCTTACCTTCTAGAGTTTGATCTCCTTCTTGGGCCTTTACTGCTACTATTCCTTCTCTGTTTATTGTTTCTATCAAATCGGCTAGAACTTCTTCCAGAATTATCATCCTTTGGAATAATTATAGTATCTTTCAAATAAGGTCTTTCTTGTTTGTCAATATTATAGTCTCTGTGGAAATCAATTATTCTT
>JAGLOT010000154.1 GCA_023137655.1 Nanobdellota archaeon
AACATCTCCATCTTTCTTGTTATGGCCTGCATTGAGGATCAGATTAATACTTAGGTTATTAAGATATCCTTCCTTGCCTTTAATACAGAAAGGTCGACCATTATAATTTAGAACATTTCTCTTCTTCCCGAAGTTTGCTTTTAATCCCTTTTTATCTGCACATTTTTTCTCTATCTTAAATCCTCTTTTATGTAATTCCCAACCAATTAAATCATAAACAATATCATAATCCTTACTATTTATCAGGTATTCATCAATATCTATTTTTTTAAATTTAATAATAAATTTTTCAAAACTTACAGTTCTGGTAATATTAAATTTATGGACTCTACCGAGATATTTCTTAACTTTTTGCTTAACTTTGCCCTTCTTCCAGACATTTTCCACAGCATAAAGATATTGTTTATCTTTTACTCTTTTTTCCCTCAGAAACATACTAAAAGTTAGGCACTATGTAATATATAAGTTTTTCGCCTTATCACTCACTATTAAAAAGCTTTTGAGAATTCCTTATTAAAATCAGCAGTCTTTTTCTTAAGTCTTTTTATTGAATCTAAAAGGGCCTTTCTTGGATCTGCT
This sequence comes from Nanobdellota archaeon, assembly GCA_023137655.1. Lineage (GTDB taxonomy): Archaea > Nanobdellota > Nanobdellia > Woesearchaeales > BS150m-G63 > JAGLOT01. Next base: position 580 of record JAGLOT010000154.1, read on the forward strand.
TTACTTTCAATTATGAGTGTTGGAATGCCGACAAGTGGATGATTTATATTGTATCCTGCAGCTTTAATGTCTTTGTCATTCCACATTTCAGAAACAAGTGCATTACAAAAACCATGGCTTACACCTTTAGTCTCTATAACAAGTCTATGCTTTTTTTCTTCAATAATTTTGATTTCCATTTTAGAAAACAAACCTCGTTTAATTTAAAAAGGTTTCGCTTATTACTCTACCTTTAAAGTTACTTGTTTATCCTCATAACTAAAAAGATTTAGGTACCTTCTCGAGTCGCCAACATCCTGCTCTGAATCTATGAATTTTCTTAGTGTGAAAACCATATTTTCCTTTAATGGGATAATCAAAAACCCACCTATTCCTCACTTTTACGCTATGGTCCTCTGAGAACTTATTAATGAATCCATCCCCTTCTATTTTACCAAAATGATATGTGATTTTAGCATTCTCAAATGCTTTTTCTAGGAAAATTCTATCATTACCTTTTTTCTTAACACCAAAAGGAGGATTTTGAATAACTACATCTACTTTTTGAGAAAATTCCTTAACATCCATTAGTAAAAAATTAGTCTTTCCAAGTACCTTATCCTCACTTTTTAACTTGGAAACGTTAAATTTGGCTATTTCAAGGGCTTCTGAGTCCACATCTACAAATATTACCTCTTTAGCACCTAATAGAAGGGCCCCTATGCCTAATATACCAGTTCCACAGCCTAGATCGCCTATAATTCTGCCCCCTATATCTCCTAACATATATGCGCTCCAGAGGGTTTCAGCGCCTATTTTAGAGTCCATTTCATACTGTTCAAGTCTCACCTTTGGCTTTTCAAATCCCTTTATACGTGATAATTCTATCTCCAATTGCCCTTTTGATACCATTTTACACTCACTTTAGCCTATTTTAAGCTTATTTTACCTTTATTTAGCCAATATATTAATCTTTCTAACTTAATATACCCTAAAATACCACTCACATTAGCCTTATTTTTGAATTATATTATTTAAAATTCACCTAAATTTCATTCTACTATTTTTTTATAAAAATTAATTCTTATTTTTCACTTTTTTGAACCTTATGCTTAGACAATTCCCAGAAATCAATTCATTCCCAAAGGGGGAATCCCAGATTCCATGCATATTTCCTCATTCCCATAACATTCCCAAATAGTTCCCGGACA
>JAGLOT010000155.1 GCA_023137655.1 Nanobdellota archaeon
TATCTTTTATCCCAATAATTGGTTTTTCAATTTTATCGCCAGGACTACTTCTAGAATATCCATCACCCATATTGGAATAATAATTGTTCATTTTATCTGTACACCTTAAACATTATAATTTTATACACCATGTCTTATGTAATTAAGTATTGATTTTGAAGCACTCATAATATCTTCAATTTTATCACCAGCAGTTTTATATTCACCATGATCAATTGCTTCTGACTTATGTTGCATTGCATAATTTAAATCCATTAATTGTTTTTCCTGTTGTTCATTCATTTCACCAGTTGAAACAACATCTTGATAAACTCCCCTCAACTTATCATAAAGATCTGTAATGGGTTCCATACTCAATTTCATCTGATATTGTTTATGATTCCCTAATTCCTCATCAAGGATTAATTGTTTCTCATTTTGAACTGTTTCTTCAAGACTTGCACCTTCTTCTTGATCTAATTTTAATAATTCTCTTTGAGTTTTTTCTTCTTCCTCAATTTCTTCCTTTAATGTTTCTTCAGCTTTAATTTCTGCAACAGATTGTTGAATTAATTTTTCAGTTTCTAAAAGTTCTTTTTTTCTTTTTTCTTCTAATACTTTTAATCTCTCTATTCTTGTTTCTGGAGAAAGTTTTCTTAGCTCATCCATATCTTCTAAATTTTTATCTGCCATTTTTTTAAATAATTAAATTAAAATAATTAAATGATTCTAATAATCCATATAATCGTAATCTATTACCATGCAAGTATTTTGTGTGATTTCTTATAAATTTTATAAAATGCAAATGAAACACTTTTAGCTGCACCTTCTGCACTTGCTTTTTTAAGTCCTAATTTGAAATCTTCTTTCCTGGATCTTTGATTTGAATTAGTTTCTTTTATTTTAGATGAACTAGATGACCCCACACCAAGAAGACTTCCAAAAAGTTCTCCAAATCCCCCAATTAATGCAGTCGCTGGATTGGTGGATATTTTTCTTTGATCTTTTTTTACATCTGATTTTTGTTTATCTGGCAATAAATCTTTTTCTCCTGATTCTGCTAAATAATCCCTTAACTCATCACCTAAAGAATTCATTGCAGCTTTAACTGAGGAATCAACATTGCCTATAAGTTCCATACTTTCTTCTTCCCTCATTTTAAAATAATTATCAACATCTTGTTTTGTCCAAGCATAAGCCCTAATATTCATAATCAATTTTCCAACATGTATTGGACCTTTATGGTGGTATTCTTGTTTTGCATGAACATCTAATTTAGGTGTAGTCCTAAACATAAAATTAATTAATATACACGAAACATATTTATCCAGACCAGTTTTTTTGTCTTTACCTGGTTTAGCATTCATAGCAAGAAATTCAACTTCTGTTACAGCACCATCAAAAGAAGAAATTATTTCTGGATCCATATCAATATCTTTACTTTGTAATTGACTCATCCTTTGAACATTTTTTAAATATGGTTTAACCCATGTAATATACATATGAATTACAGACCAATGTTGTCTTAGAAATTTTAATGTAAAGTTTCTTCTATTTTTTAATTCTTTATGAGTATGTTCTTTCCAAACAATATATGTTTTAAGTTTTCTCATTAAAACTTCTTTCATCTTTTTATTAAATTCAAGTGCATTAACATACTTTTGAACATTTTGAGATTCTAAAGTGGGTGGTGCTCCAAAAAATAAATCAGGTAAAGTTGCAAAACCAATTTCTCTCGCCATACCATAAACAGATGCC
>JAGLOT010000156.1 GCA_023137655.1 Nanobdellota archaeon
CGATGAGATGGTGCAGTTTATAGAGGAAGAAACACTTAAAGCTAATAGGAATGAGATATACATATCTGCTAAATCTAAGGTTAAAGGGGGTGTGGATTTCAAATTTACATCTAATAAATTTTTACGTAAATTGGGAAAACGATTAAAAGAGGTATATGGTGGTGATTTAAAGGAGAATGTTAAGCTTTTTAGTCAAGATAATCAAACAGGGAAAAAGATATATAGATTGACTGTAATGTTTAGGCCTTGCCCATATAAAAAAGGAGAGATTATTACATTTAGAGGGGATGAATATATAATTATGGCTATTGGCAAGAAAATTCAGGCTAAAGGAAAAAATGATGGGAAACGAACCTTGATAAGTTTTGATGATTTGAGATAAGATTTCTTTATGGAATAGAATATTGGATAATTTATGAGAATTATTTTATGATTATTATGTTTCCACGACCCTTCTTTAATTTCTTGATTAAGTTTCTTTGTTCTAAATCTGAAATCATTAAGCTGATTTTAGCCTCTGAAAGTGGGAATTGTTTTCTTAATTCTTTTTGGGTTGCTCTTTTTTGTTTTTTAATAAATGTATAAATTTCTTGTAAATCTGCTGGAACATTACTATCAGTTTTAGGTAGATTTTTTCTTTGGTATGCTTTAGATTTCATTCTGAATAAAATGAAAATAATAAGAATTATTAAAGGTATGAATAATAAAAAATATCCCTTGATGTTTTTATTGTCTTCTGTGATGGATTCTTCGATAAAATTAGTTTCATTCTCTCCAAAGTCTTCAAATATTGGGAATAATATAAGATCTAATCTATAGATGCCATCTTCATTTACAGTTAAATCTTCTTGCATTTTTGCAACAATCTCTTTATATTGATATTGTTCTGCTTTGAGTGTGTATGTACCTGCAGGAACTTCAAAACTGTACTCTGAGTCTTTAGAAATTTGATATTGAACTGGTATTGTATCTATGGTTATTTTAACCTTTTCTGCTTTATCTAGGGCAGCATCGTAAATTGTGCCGTATATTGTTGCTGCTAATGCTGACTGAATGAGAATTATTGAAAATATTATTAATATTAAAAAACGTGTTAAATAGGTTACCTCTTTTCTCATATAGGTGTATTATGATTTTTTGTTTAAATATTTTGCTAAAAGACAGATAATTGTTCTAAGTTATTTATTTTGGATAGTAAGGTCTATTCATGGGTATTTTTGATTTATATTTAGATATAAAGTTTTGTAAATATTTAAGTCTGTTATTTGAGCTTAGAACTAAGTATATTTGAAAGTATGCTTATAAATAAAATAAGCTCAGTTAGTTTTAGATTTTATATTCATTATATTAAAATATAGGATTGGAGGAATAAAAATGAAAAAATTTAGTGCTTTGATTATGGCTCTCATGATTTTTATGATGGGCTTTACAAGTGTATTAGCTGTTGAAGGTGCCCCAGAAGGTAGTGCATTAACTTCAGAAAGTTATACAGGAATTGACAAAGGTGAAGGTGTAAAAAGCGTTGCACAGATAAGACAACAATCAAATATTGGAATTAGAAATTTAGACAGTGCAAGAATTAAAGAATTGCAGGACTTGAAAATTCAAACTCTTGGAGAGTATAATGCAATTAAAAAAGAAACTGTAAATATGAGAGAAATTATGATTCGAAAAAGAGCTATGCTCAAAAAATATGAAGATAGTTCTATTGCTCCTGGTG
>JAGLOT010000157.1 GCA_023137655.1 Nanobdellota archaeon
TTTTATTGTTTTAGTAGTTTTGATAAAGATAAGATTGAGACTGTTCAAAACAAATTATGTGAAAAGATGGAATATGAAATCTATAATCGTAGTCGTTGCTCTTGGAGTACTATTTTTGATGCAACTGATGAGGTGGTTCAATTATGTGAGGGTGGACTTTTTATATATTCAACAGATTCTGGAGATACAATATCTTATATTCAGTCCGAAGGCGTTTGTAGTAAATCAATTTATTTGGGAGATTTTAGATGCGCCCTTGAAGAAATAAATGTTACAAAAAATTAACAGATATTAGGTGAGGCAATTAAATCATTTAAATTAATTTAAATTTTTTCTTAAAGAAATAATAGAACTATATTGCCTAGGAATAATGTTAATATAAATGCAATTAGGAATGGGGGCACAAAAGGAATACCTTCTTTGATTTTAACACTTTTAATTTTTAATTTAATCAATTGTTGAATTTGTTTTTGATTTATGCCCAGATCTTTTGGCCCACAGATTTTCTTGCCCTTAATTATTATATTTTTAGCAATCCAATCACCTTCTGTTAATTTTTCTGGTTTTATAAATTTATACATGAATGCTTCTTCAAATATCTTTGAGAAAATGTAAACATAAATTATTAGATTTAATGAAACAAATAACAATGAGCACAGAATTAAATTGATAATATCATAACGGATTAATAAAATTAGGAAAGGCAATAATGAAAATATTGTAAATATAATTTTAATTTTTCGTATTTTTTTATTTGAAAGTATTTTTTTACTTTGTTCGATAAATTTTTTTTTATTTTTAATTACTACAACTAAGCCCCAAATTAATCCATAAATTGAGCCCACTAAAAGTGAATTTATTATGAATGAGGGCATGAAACCTGAAAATGTAAATGCAGAGCCCATTAATGCACCTATTCCGATTAATAGTTTGCTGTCTCCTCCACCCCATTGCCCAGTATAAAACATAATTAAAGCAAATGCTAGTGCAATTCCTAAACCAATTAGACAGTTTATGATTATTTGAGAGTTATGATATATTAATGAGAAAAGCCCATTTATTGCAAGTCCAGAAATTATTAAAGAGTAGTTTAGCCAATCAGGAACTTCCCTTGTTTTTATGTCTGTTATGGATGCTATAATTAAAGCTATTAATGTAATAAAGATGGCAATATTAATCATGTTTTATAAATAATCAAAAACCTTTATAAATTTTTGTTCTATAGTAGTACCATGTTCATACCATTAATTAAAAAAAAGGAAGGGCAAATGCCTAAACATATAGCCATTACTACAAATGGCATTTTTAGACATTCTCAGAAATCAAAATGTTCTTTAGAAGATTCATGGAAAAAATCTTTTGATATTATCTTAGAAACCATTAGATTTCAAGTGGATAAAAACATCCCAATTATCACATTCCATTTAGTGCCCATGAGTTTAGTTAAAAAAGAAGAGTTTTCTGAAATATCTAGCTTTATCTCTAAATTTTTTGAAGAACTTAAAAGAAATCATTTAATCAATGAAAATAAAGTAAAAGTTTCAGTTCTTGGAAAATGGTATGATTTGCCAGGAGAATTAGTTGAAAGCATTAAGGATGTTACAAGGGCAACAAAAGATTATGATTCATTTTTCGTTAATTTTTGTGTTAATTATGATGGGAAAGAAGAGA
>JAGLOT010000158.1 GCA_023137655.1 Nanobdellota archaeon
CACAAATAAAACAGTATCTTTTTCCGTTTGGCCCAAAAATATTATCATATTTCCCTAAACCAAACATATTGTAACAAATATACATTTCTTCTGAAATTTCATTTAATATTTCCTGTTTATCCCTTGAATTAATTTTATTTGATTCGGTAACACATTTTAATTCTACATCCTCTGGAGAGCCTATTAATAGGTCATCTGCTGTTGGTGCTAGAAATATTGCAGAAGTTCCACCCGCTAATGCACCAATGCCCATGATAACTAGTGGTGTTGCAGTTCCACCTGACACTGTTATAATTGCGCCAGCGACAACTGCTGTAACTGTATAGGCCACTACCCCAGTAGTTATCCTAATTGCAGTATTAATAGCACTTGAAGGACTTTCAATTTGATTTTCAATAAATTCTATTTGATCTCCAATGTTTCTAAAATCAACAGATCTTTTACATTGTTGGATTCTTTGTTCCTTTTTCATATTTAGGCCCCAATCCTTAATGAAAATTCCGAATATTACTAAAACTATTAGAATTATTCCTGTGTAAACCATCCAAGATTCAGCACTTCCTCTCTTTTTTTGTAGGGGGGTTATTTTATTCGCCCCCTGATTTAATTTCTTCATTTTAATTGACCATTATTTGGCATAAATGTAAATTATCTGGTAAATCATCAAATAAACCAAGGTAACATTCTCCTGCGGATTTTAATGCATCTATGGACAAACCAATAGTTCCATAGTATAATGATTTTTCAATTAATTCGTCAGCTTTATTGGCTGTCATTTCAAGCCACCCTTCTCTATCTTTAATTAAAACTCCCCCTGACCAATCATAGGATCTTAAATGTAGTGGTGGTGCAATAAATAGTGTAGAAAATAGTGTGTCATCACCTTCTTTATTTCCCCACATCATGTAACCAATTTGACTTGCTGAATCTGGAAATCCAGAGCATTTTTGAGTGCTTGTAATTTTTAGAGAACTTATACCTAAAAGAGAGCCATGTTCTAGGATGACTGCATTTTCATCAATTATGTTTGGATCTTTTGAAATCCCAATTTTTGGAGTATGTTTAAAAAATTCACCATAGGTTTCTTCCGAATTTGGCATTCTTAAATTATAATTAGGTAATTTTAAGAGTTTATGTTTTGTCCAATCATAATCTGGAGAACTTTCTTTTTCGTCCAGATAGGAAATTAAGCCATCATCAAAAACAATTTCTTTGCATGTTAAACAATAGGTTGTTCCAGCTGTCCCTATGGAAGAGTATGGATCTAATTTACCAGTCCCAAACATATACCAACATTCACCCATTGCTTCAACTAACATTTCACCAACTAATTCTTGATTAATCTCACCATCTTCAACAATTTCTTTTTTTCTAAAAATAAGTTCAGAACGTTTGCAATCAAGATTTGTTAATGGCTTACCTTGAATTTCTCTGAAGTCAGAGGCAAGGATAAGGCTATTTCTGCATGCCTGTATATCTGCCATATTTGAGGTATTATCTGCTAATCTTGCGACAAAGAATAATAAAAAGGTTCCTGTGATTAAGATTATAATTATTGTAATGAGTACATTCATGGACATTTCTGCTTTTTTATTTTCCATTTTACTAAGGCATATAGGCTTTTATCATAGAGTAAACTATTGATGCAAAAACTATAAAAAAGGTGAAAA
>JAGLOT010000159.1 GCA_023137655.1 Nanobdellota archaeon
TGCTTGTGATTCACCAGCAAATGCTGTTTTTAAATTTTCAATTGTTTTAGACATAATAGTCACCCCACGTAGTAATTTCTTTATGAGGTTTACTATTTATATAGTTTTCTTAGAAGTGAGTGTATGTGATTAATACTATCACAACTAACTAACAACATTTATAAATAAATAGTCAATAACTTACTAAAACAAGGGGGTTATTTATATGAAAAAAACAATATTATTAATTTTAACAATATGTTCTCTTTTACTTCTTACAGCATGTAACCAAAGATCAGCATATGAAGAAATGCAAGAAGAATTAGAAGGGGGTAATTATACCATGGAACAAGCAAACGAAGAAGCACAAAGATTAATGGAAGAACATGGAATTGCTGAAGAACCTGAAGAAGAATCAGAAGGTAGTGATACATCTAACACAATGAGGAGATGTGCAGGTGAAATGGCAGGTACTAATTACTTAATTTACATAAGTGGTGACAATGCTTTCCAGAAAGTTAGTTCAAGTAATGGTGGTAAAGTTTATACATGGCTTACAAAATTCCAAACATGTGCACTTGCTGAACCTTCAGACGTACCTAAACAATGTTTTGATTTAAGCCAAGCAGAATATGGCCAACATTATTTATCTATGCAACAACTTACAGAAGAACCTATGGCATCTCTTATGAATATAAAATGCACTAATGTTCCATATGAAGAAGGAGTTTTTGTAGCATAGAAACACTTAAATATTGCTTTAAATTCCTTGTCCTAATAACAAAAGAGGTTTAATACATGGACAAGAGAATATTTATTTTATTTACATTTTTTTTATTATTTGGCTGTTCTAACAATCATTTAGTAGAGAATCAAACATATGAAATAGTAGAAATTAACGATTATTATGACAGGCCAGTTAATGGATATATGAGGACATGTTCAATAAATAAATCACCAACATATACCTATGTGGTATATCAAGGTAATGCATATCAAAAAGTTGAAGACTCAGAAGGTCTTTTAACTGAAACAATTGTCACGAAGAAAGAATTATGTACAAGTGAAAGGCAACACCAACATGAATGGAAGTGTTTTGATCTTACACCAGGAGATTATATCTCATATTATAATTCAATAGCAGACAACACAAAATATCCTGCAAACCAAGCTTTAGGCTTAGAATGTGAGGATAAAATTTATGATAAGTCTGTTTTCAATATATAGGAGTTGATAAATATGGTAAAAGTAGAATATGAAGGAAAATTTGAAGATGGTACAGTCTTTGATTCTTCCAAGAAACATGGTAAACCTTTAGAGTTTGAACTTGGCAAAAAACAAGTTATTCCAGGTTTTGAGAATGCTGTTAAGGATTTGAAAGTTGGAGAAGAAACTGAAATTACAATTAAACCTGCAGAGGGTTATGGTGAAATAAAAGAAGAACTTGTAAAAGAGGTTCCAAGAAGCCAATTACCACCAGGACCTGAACTTAAAGAAGGTATGATGTTAATGGTTGGTTTGCCTAGCGGACAACAAATCCCTGCAAAAATAACTGAAGTTAAAACAGAAACAGTTAAGATTGATTTAAATCATCCTTTAGCTGGTAAAAAATTGACATTTAAGATTAAAATCGTAAAAGTTTCTGCAAGTCCTGCTGAAGAAATTGAAGAAGAAGTTGAAGAA
>JAGLOT010000016.1 GCA_023137655.1 Nanobdellota archaeon
AACTTATACATACCCAAATACTGCAGACATTATGTTAAGCCAATATACAGCTATTGGTGATACTTGGAAATGTGCAATGAAAATTTGTGATGAATATACTTGTACAGAACAAGAAGAATCCAATACTGTTTATTTAACACAATATGGGACTAATGAAACCCCCTCAATTCAAACAATAAGTGTTGATTCTACTTATGAAGAACCAACAAATGTAGGGGACCTAGTTGTTTTTACAATTAATTGGACGGATGCAGATTTAGCAGAAGGAGAGTATGTAAGGGCATTTATTTGTAATTCTTCAGATATAATTGAAAATGCAGGATGTGTTGATAAGACATTTTCACAAACAGATTTTACATCATCAATTCCATTAATTACTTCATATACAGTTTCAGCAGATGAAAATGGTAATGTAACTGCATTTATTATTTTGTGTGATGATGAAGAAGTTTGTTCAGAACAGAGCACAGTTAATTTCTCAGTGAATCATGTTCCAGAAGCACAAGATGTCAATATTACAAATTCAACTGGTGGATATGAAGGTTTTGATGAAAATACTTTTTTAAATTGTAGTTATACCTTTTATGATAATGATGAAACCTTTAGTTATGATTCAAATTATAAAACTGAGGATAATTCATATTTCTTCTGGTACAAATATGTGAGTGGAGAATGGGTAGACCAAGATAAGAATGTACAAATATTACCTTCTACTTATACAAGTTTAGGTGAGGCATGGAAATGTGGAATTGTTGTTAGTGATGGTTATGCAACAAATAATGAAGTAATGTCTGAACCAGTTGCAATTGGAAATATAAATCCTGTTGTAGAAGACGTTACTATAAATGCTGCTTATAATGACCCTGTTAAATATGGGGGAGATGCTGAATTTAGTATAGAATGGTTTGATGCAACATCAAACGAAGAAGTTGAAATCTTTGTATGTAATTCAGAAGCACATAATAGATTTGGATGTACTGGAATAACTTTATGTTCATTAACTTCAACATCTAGCTCACCATATGAATGTGATTTTGATACCTCTGGTTTAAGTACAAGTATTATGAATCAAAGTTATTTTGTTTATATTTATGATTCAACAGAATTGAATGGAAGTTATAATTCATCTGCCAATTCAAATAACCTTTACATCAATCATGCACCAAATATTACCTCAGTTAATTTGACTGGTGAGGATGGAAATATATTCCCAACAGATGATGAAGACTTAATTTGTAATAATAGTGCAATAATTGAAATTGATGATGATTCAATTACCACAGATTATAATGATACAAGTATGATTTACACTTGGTATTTGGATCAAGGTGATGGATTTTTTGCCTATGGTCCAGGGAGCCAAGTTCTTACATCTTTTTATACATTAGAAGGGGAATATTGGAAATGTGTAGCAACACCAACAGATGGTTACCATGCAGGAACAGGCATTAGTTCACAAATAAGATATATTTATGGTGATAGTGTAAGTGAAGTGCCTGAAATATCTTATGTTAGTGTAAATTCAAATACATCTAATCCAACAAAAGTTGGAGAAGGTGCAGTGTTTACAATTAATTGGTTAGATTCAGACCAACCATTTGGTGAAACTGTTGATGTTTATGTTTGCAGAACTGAACAAAGATATACTAATGGTGGTTGTGTAAGTCCATATATAGAAAGTTATAGTGTAAGTTCAAATCCAATTATAATTAATTATACTGCATTAGCAACTGATTATTCAAATTCAACTTATTATATACAATTAGAAGATAGCAATGGAAATACTTCTGGTTGGTATAATGGAGAAAACAATACTTTTGGAGTAAACCATCGGCCTAATGTTACTGATTTACAAACTATACAAATAGATGAAGATACTTTAGAATGTGATTTTACATATGGGGAAAGTAATTATCTTAGTGGAAGTAGAGATGATTCAGATATTCAAAATAATTATAGTGCCGATAATAGCTGGTTTAAATGGTATAAATATAACTCAGGATGGCAGGAAATTTCTGCAGATGAACATTCCGAATATTTAACAGAAGGATTTTCTGTGGGAGATTTAATTAAATGTAAGTTGATGGTTGGAGATGTCTGGGGTTTAACAGATACACAATATAGAGATGGTGGTTCTGTTGAAGTTCAACCGGCTCCTGAGTTGCCAGTAGTTTGGCCCCTTAGTGGAACAATAAATACAAATAATGTAAGCATTATTGGATACATAGAAGAATCAGATACCGATGATTTATTTGCCCAGGTTTATTCTTGGCAAGGGTATGAACAGCCAAAAATTGATAATACTTCAGCATTAACAATCTCTTTATTAAAGGGGACTTCAACAGTTATTGACACATTTAATGTGGGTAGTGATTATATTGTAATTAATGGAAATCAACAATCACAATTTACTACAGGAAGATTTGTTGAATTTTTAAATCATGATAGAACTTATTTTGAAAGATATGAAATATTGGATAATGTAGAAATTATTCCAGGTTCACAATATAGAATAAATTTAGTTGTAGGGGACAACTTGGAGGAATCTGTGACTTCTGGAACAACAATAACAGTTCATACAGAAAATTATCCAAATGGATGGTTCAATATTAGTGAATTTATTTTACATAGTGGAGCAAATAATATTGGTGTAAGATCTGTTAGGGATATTGGTACAGGAAATTTATCTAGTAATTTTACCGATAGTATACTGGTGGTTTATGATAATATTAAACCAAATATTGATGCGGCAGAAGTTTTAGGATACGCAACAGAAAGGCAACCATTATTAGAATTTAGTGTTACAGATAATTATTTAGTTAATATATCTACTTTAACTTTAAACAGAACTTCTGTACTTAGTGGTTCAAGTATAATTTATTCTGTAAATTCAACAACTAATAATATTGCATGTGAACATGTTTCAAGTGAATATTATAATTGCAATGTTTTAATTTATGTTGAAGATGGAGAATACACATTGAATTTTAGTGTTGAAGATGTTGCAGGTAATTTCAATAGTACATTAATTTCTGGTTATATGGTTAATGCAACTAATCCTATAATGCCATCTGTAATTAGAACTCAAGCAGAATATAATCATACAAATTTAACTTACGATATTAGTATTCCAACAGAATTAAATGTGGGGGTAGGAGCTAATGCAACAATTCAATTTGCAATAGGTACTAATTATTATCCTTACTCTGGTTGGGATTCTGTAATGGAATGGACCAATATAACTGACTTTAGTACAGATAACGAATATATTTATGATTCGGATATTAGTAATGGAAATACTTATTTGAATTTAAGTACTGGAAATTTAAGTTTAATTCCACATACAATTTATATTGCAAATGTAAGATATAGAATGAAAAATTGGACCAGATGGAGTCCAGTTGGATTTACACAAGCAATGAAATATTTCCCGCCTTATCAACAAGGTGAAGGGCCAGGTAGTGTTAATGTTACTGCACCACCGTTTTCATTCTCACCCTACATAAATGTAGATTGGACAGAAGCAGAAGATGAAAGTTATGGAATTTCACATTATATAATTTCTGCAGGAACTTCTAGTTATCCAAATAGTGGATGGAATAATACTCTAGAATGGGCATATGCAGGAACTGGATTATCAAAATTAATGGACATGAATAGTTTATTAGAACATTTACAAGATTATTATTTTACTGTTGCTGCAATCAGTAATATAGGGATAATGGGAACGCCATCATCTAGTTATGGTACAACCTATTATGATCAAACTATGCCAATAGTAAGTATTGTTAGTGTTGCTAATGATACTGAAAGTTATGATGGTTGGGAAGATACAGTCAATGATGGGCAAACACTTGTAGAAATTTCTGGAGACGAATTAATGAGTTGTTATTATTCCCCTTATGATAAGGATTTCCAAGACTTTAATCCTGCAACTGATGCATATTGTCACAATAGCTTAGCAAGTCCAAAGATAAATATGACTTGTAATATTCCAGCAGAAGGGCAAGGCGTATTTGATTATCATATTTTATGTCAAGATGTAATGAGTCCACAACCAAATAAACAAAATAGAACTCAAAATACAGATTTCAATGTAACATTGGATTGGCCAGATGATCCAGAAGTTACGGTTAGTATTACAATATATAATAATACAAATGCACCAAATGCAATAAATGGGAGAGAATATGCACTAGATGATGACTTTTTAAGATGCACTTATGTTTATTATGATCAGGATGGAAATAATACTGTTATAGATTCATTAACAAATATGCAATGGTTAGTTAATGGTGTTCCAACTGGAGAAGATGAGGAGTATGTTACTGTTTCATCCATTGCAGAAAAAGAAGATACAATTATTTGTCAAGTAAATGTTTGGGATGTAACCACTAGAAGTTCTGGTTGGACTAGCAGTGAAGGTGTTTATGTAAATAATTCAGAACCAAGTACTCCTGTAATTCTAATTCCAACAAAAGATACTTATTATAAAGATTTTATTGCATTTGATTGGACAGATTCAATAGATGCAGATGAAGAAGATGTTACTTATTGGATACATGTATTTGATCCAGAACCAATTATAGTAGATATTGCAAATATATCAAGAATACAATCTTATTGGAATAAAAACATTTCAGATAGAGAGATTTGGGTAGATGGAAATTATAGTGTTTATGTTTCTGCCTGTGATACAGACATTTGTTCTAATAGTGAGGAAGTAGACTTTGGAGTAGATTATACTGCACCAAGCGTTATTATAGATAGCCCATTAAATAATACAATCAAAGGAATTTACTTTGACCTATATGTAAACATGAGTGATTCTGGAAGTGGATTAGATACCTATTGGTATAATTTAACAAACTCATCTGGCGATAATGTCAGAAGTGGAATATTAGTGTTACAAGGTAGTCAGTATTATGCTCAAGTTATTACAGCCGGTTTGGATACTGGAAATTATACAGTTACTGCTTATGCACAGGATGAAGTTGGCAATGAAAATAGTTCTTCAATAAATGTAAGGTTAGATTTAAGTGCACCAAATATGGTTGTTGATCCTAATAATTGGAAATTTAGAGAACAATGGTTAAAAGATATGTTGTACATGGACTTTGAAATAAATCAAACAGGAACTATAATTTTTGGAGATACAGAAAATAATGTTTCATTAAGTTATGTTATGAAATATCAAGATGGAACTTTAAAGAAAATAAATTTAACTATTGATAATGATACATTCTTTGTATGGAATCAAAGCTTTGATACAACAGGATGGGTTCAAGGCAGATATGATTTAATTGTAACTGCAAAAGATTATTGGAATAATACTAATATATTGAATACTTGGTTTATGGTAGATAGAAGCCCACCAAGTTATGAAAATATGGAATATGAACCAAGTAGTGTTTATGATTATAATGATATTAATTTAAGCGTGGATTTATTGAACAATGTATTTATTTGGAATGCAAATGAAAATAATATTGATAAAGATATTACATATTTCCAATATAACAAAACTGATTCAGCTAGATTAGTTAATCTAACAATTCCAGATGGAAATTTAACATATTCAGGAAATCATTTCTATGCAATCATATCTGAAGAATATACAGATGCAGAAGATGTAATTACTTGGAGGGTTATTGCTTATGATTTAGCAGGCAATGTTAAAATAACCCCATGGCAAACAATTTCAATTGCATCAACGCCGCCAGAATTTTATAATGAAATAGATGATATTACGTGGGATGAAGATGAATCTTACAATTTATTAAATTTAACAAGTCATTTTAGAGATATTGATGGAGATACATTAAAGTATACTTCAACAATATTGCCCAAAGGAACTTTACTTTATGAAAGTTTTGATAATTTAAGTGATATTGATTTGAATAATGGAACTTATGAAAATATTGAAATTGAAAATGGTCAAAATAATAATTCTATGTTAATACAATCAGAAGTAAATAATTTATTATTAAATGGGGATTTCTCTGATAATAGTTATGATGGAGAATATATTGAAGTTCCAACAGATTGGATAAGGCACAGTTATCCAACCTATTCACATAATGGACCACCATATGTAGTTGTAAATGAACATGACTATTACACACAAGCTGTAAGTGTAGATTCAAGTCAAACTTATACCTTAAGTATGTATATGAGAAATTATTCTTCACCTGGTTATGGAAGAATGCATGTTAACTGGTTTAACAGTTTATATCCAAGTGATACTACAGCAAACAAATCATTATCCTATTTGGGTTCCACAATGGATTGTGGTGAACCATATAATTGTACAGGTTTAATATATTTAGATGATATAACTGCACTAAATCAAAGTAGAAAAACTTTGACAGTGGATAGTTTATCAGGTTCTTCTTATGCTGAAATTGTTCTTACAACAGATGCAAATAATACTCTTGCTCAAATTGCAGAAGTTCAATTTGAACAAAAAGATTATGCAAGTGTATTTTATAATGGACATAGATTGCCTGGAACATTAGCTTATCCAGTTTCAAGAATTGGAAAAGACAGATTAGAATTAGATGAAGGAACAGTTGCAATGTTTGTAAAACCTGTTTGGGATTCTAATTATACAAGTTTGGAAGATAATGTTTTCTTTAATGTAAAGTCAAGCAATGTAGATGTCTTTATGTTTGAAGTAAGTAATGAATCCTTAATCTTTAGTTTAATGGATGAAGTTTATAGTATTGAAAAAGACATTAGTGATTGGGAAGCTGGTGATTGGCATTATATTGCAGCAACCTGGAATCCTAATGGATTAAGTATTACAGTTGATGGAGATACTGATACAAGTGTTGCTAGTGTTTCATTTGGAAGTTTAGATATTAGTAGTTCAGATATTTATGTTGGAAGTAATGCGGATGGCGAAATACAAGCAAATGCATACATAGATGATTTTGCAATATTTGATTATAAAAGATCTGTAAGTGAATTAAATGAATTTTATACAAATTTAGATACTTCATATATTGAAGAACCAATTACAATTAATACAACAACTTATGATGTTAATTTAACTCCTGCAAATGATTTCTTTGGAGAACAAAGAGCATTCTTTTATGCAGAAGATAATTATACAAAGGTTTCAAGTAATTTAGTTAATTTAAATGTGACCCCAATTGATGATGCTCCAAGATTTAATTCAAGTAATTCAATAGTTGATCAATCATGGTGGGTAAATCAAAATAAATCAATTGATTTGGCTGATGTACTTTATGATGTAGATGGTAGTGGAGTCTTAACATATTCAATTAATTTCTTAGATGGTTCTGGAAATTTAAATTTAACATATAGTGGAACAACCATAATACTAATACCTGATGAAGATTGGACAGGTATTGAAGAAATATCTATTATAGGTTCAGATGGAACCTCACAAAAGACTTCAAATGTATTTAATGTAACAGTTTATTTTAATTGGTTAAATGATACTTGGGTTGAGGGAGTATATTATGCTAATAATTATAGTAATGCATTGACAGAGATTTATCAGACAGAAATTAATGAATCTAATATCACAAGTTTAAATAATAATTTAATTAGTGGTTCATATATCTTTAATTCAAATATTTCAAACAGTAACCTTACAAATTCAAATGTAACAAATTCAACTTTAGAAGATATTAATTTAGTGGATGCAGTTGTTGTTAATGCATATATTGATCCATCAGATGTTACAAATTCTGTTATTACAGGAAATACTCAGATTATAGATTCTTTTGTATTGAATTCAGAAATTGATAATAGTAATATAACAAATTCATATATTTATAATTGGATTGTAGAAGATGCAAATATAACAGATGATATGCTATGTTTGGGAAGAATATATAATTTAGATAATGATTTATTAAAAAATAAAACTTCAGGTGCTTGTGAGTATTTACCCGATTTAATTAATTATGATCCTTTGATAAGTTCATTATCTGTTTCAATTGATGATAGTAGTGATGTTGCTAGTGCACAATTCACAATATCGGACCATAACTTTGATAGTTCTTCTTGGAATGAAAGTGTAGTTTATACTATTGATTGGGGGGCTGGTTCAGATACTGTAGATGATGTTAATAGTGAAGGTCAAATACCTACAAGATCATCTGTTCCTTATACCTCAACTGCAAATTATAATGTGGTTATAACATTAGAAGATTTAGAAGAAAAAACAGATGTTGAAACAAGAAGTATTTCTGTTACAGTTGCAGGTAGTAGCCCATCCACACCTGGAGGTTCTAGTGGTGGAAGTTCTGGAGGTTCTAGTGGTGGAAGTAGTTCAAGTAGTGATGACGATGATGAAGAGGATACTAGTTCAAATTATGCGGGTCAGGCAACAGCAGGAACAACGGTAAGTTGTAATGATGGAATCAGAAATCAAGGGGAAGAAGGGGTAGATTGTGGAGGTCCATGTAATTCATGTTCAGCTACAACTGCAGAAGAAGGAAGCCTTATACCTTATTTAATTGGAGTTATTGTATTATTGATAGCAATTATTGCATTTATATTCTTTATACCTAAAAAGAGAAAACAAGTTTTAAGAGAAACAGTAGATTCTGGATTAAAGGCAGTTACACAAGCAACACACATTAAAACAGATATTCCACATATTTCTGCAGCTAGAACTATGGATGTATTTGCAGCATTAAGAGCTTATATTGGAGCAAGATTAAGAAGTGGTTATGATAAGGCCCATATTAAAGAAACTTTGATGTTAAGAGGTTGGCCTGAAGAAGTAGTTGATGTTGCACTAGATGGTTCTAAAGAATTAGAAGGTAAACTGAATGATGTAGAAATCTATATTAGAAATTCATTTGCTGCTGGCTATAAATTGAAACAGATTAAATCTGCTTTAATGGAACAAGGATGGTCAGAAGGAATTACTGATTTATTATTGTTTGAGGTTCATAGGCCTACAAATAATAGAAAACATTTGAGAGAATATATTGATTATA
>JAGLOT010000160.1 GCA_023137655.1 Nanobdellota archaeon
TTTGGTGGACTTGGATTGCCCTTTCATCAACATTAATATCCAATAATTCAGTCCCTTTATCTGTACATTCTTTTACTTCATAATCCAAGCTATCAAATGATTTATTGCTTGCAGGAGCTTGACTAGCACAGCCAGTTAAAACCAATACAAGAACTAATAATATCACCACTTTTTTATCCATAAAATAAGAATGAGTTACTTATTTAAAAATATTTGTTTTTAAATTCAAACAAAATTATCCACTATATTATTTTTAGAACTAAATCCTCAAACTTACTATCTTACTAATACCATGCTCATCCATACTAACACCATACAAATTCTGTGCCTCTGAAATCAAACCATCATTGTGAGATATAACAACATATTGTGCATTAGCTGAATATTTCTTAACTAATCTTGCTAACTTTTCAGAATTCTGTTTATCAAGTGCAGCATCTACTTCATCTAAAATATAAAATGTAGCAGGATTATGATATTGAATTGCAAAAATAAATGCAAGGGCAGTCATTGTTTTTTCGCCACCACTTAAACTTCTAATGTCTAAATATTTGGTACCGCTAATTTTTGCCTTAATATTCATCCCAGCATTAAATGGATTTTCAGCATCTTCTAATTCTAAATAAACTTCAGAACCTTTGGTAGAAATCTCAGTAAATATTTCCCTGAACTTTCCATTTACTTCATCAAAAGTCTGCATAAATAAACCTTTTTTCTTTCCTTCAATTTCTTGCATCATTCCTAGAATCTCTTTTTTCTCTTCATCAAGTATTTCCCTTTTCAATTTAAGTTCATTATATTTTTCTTCAACAGATTCATATATCTCCAAAGCCTTCATGTTTACAGAACCAATATTCTGTCTCATTTTTTCAAAATCTTTAATTTCTTTTTTCAGTTCTTCTAAAGATTTTTTAAGAAGTTTAACACCTTTGTATTGAGAAAATTCTTCTTCCAATCCTGCAAATTCTGCTTTAAACTTAGCAATCTCCAAAGATAACATATTCACTTTAGTTTCAATTACCCTTGATTTTGTATCTAGACCATTTATTTTATCATCCAAATTATCAATCTCATCATTTAGCTTACTTCTCTTATCGAATAATACTTTAAACCTAGAATATAATTCTTTAACTTTACTTTCCCTTTGTTTCAAATCTTTTTCTTTAACTTTAACTTCTTCACTCAATCTTTTAATCTCTTTCTTAAATTGCTCTGCTTCTTTTTCTCCTTGCTTCAAAATCTTAGTGATATTTTCTTTCTCCCTGGACATCATTTCTTTAACTTGAGATTCTGAATTACTTATCTGAGCATTTATTTTAATGAGTTCTTCCCTCAGCTCATTTCTTTTTTGTTCAAAGCTATTTAATTCTGCCAATAATAATGGATTTTTTAATTTACTAATTTCCCCCCTTAATTTATTTTTATTAATTTTAATATTAACTAAAGATTGATTGCATTTACTAATATCTGTTTGAAGTTTTCTTAATTCCACATCAATATTTTTCTTTTCTTCTTTAAATTTATTTTTGTTTTCATCGGACGCTTCAAAATCTCCCTCTTCTAAATGTAATACTTTTTCAGTTTTGATTATATCTCCTTCTAACT
>JAGLOT010000161.1 GCA_023137655.1 Nanobdellota archaeon
AACAGGTAGAAGATTATGAAGCTGAACTAAAAGTAACTAAACAAAATTTAACATTCAATCTAAGAAGTATTGAAGATAAATGTAAATCAATAAACTTTGGAATTGGTAGGGTTTATGGTAAAAAGAAAGGTGGCAGTGAAAAAATTAGAGACGTCCTAAGGATTAATAGTGATTGGTATAATTCATTCTCAGAACTCGCTCAGAACTTTCAACCTGAAAACTCAGCAAGATTATTCCTTGCATTAGATAATATTTACAACAAACTTAGATTATTTGAAATGAAAGAAAATGATATTTTTAATTCATTATTATTATCAAAATTAAATCTCGATAGAAGAAAGGATGGAACAAATAAAATCATTGATGTTCTTATAAAAAATGATAATGATCCAATTCTTGATTATTATAAGGAAGCATTAGAAATTTGCCAAAAATTAATGGATTATTTAAGAAATGGCGAACTTGTAATGAAAAAATAATACATTCTCAACAAATTTCATTAAAAAGTGAAAAACTTATAAACTCATTATCCAAATTATTTTACTATGACAAGAATAGCTATTGTTGAAAAGGACAAATGTAATCCAATTAAATGTGGGAATTTCCTATGTATGAGATACTGTCCTGTCAACAGAATGGAAGAAGAATGTATTGTTGAAAACGACAATAGTATCATCATAAATGAAGAACTCTGCACAGGTTGTGGCATATGTGTTCATAAATGTCCTTTTGATGCAATTTCAATAGTTAATCTCCCAGAGGCACTTACCCAAGACCCCATACATCAATATGGCCCGAATGGATTTAGGTTATATTCTTTACCAACACCAATATTTGGAAAAGTTGTCGGAATTCTTGGAAAAAATGGAATTGGAAAAAGTACTGCGATTAAAATTCTCGCAGATGTATTAAAACCCAACTTTGGTAATTATAAAACTCCTGAAGAAAATAACTATGAAAAATTAATTGAATTCTTTAAGGGAACAGAAGCTCAAAACTTTTTTGAAAAAGTTAAAGCAGGAAAAATTAAAGTTTCATATAAATTACAGCAAGTGGATTTAATTGCTAAGCAATTTAAGGGCAAAGTAAGAGAATTACTAGAAAAAGTTGATGAAAAAGGTCAACTAGAATATATTACTAAAGAATTATCATTAACAAAAGTTCTTGAAAGAAATATAGAAGACATTTCAGGCGGGGAACTTCAAAGAGTTGCAATTGCAGCAACAGTATTAAAAAAGGCAAATGTTTACATTTTCGACGAACCAACTTCCTATCTAGATATTAAGCAAAGAATTAAAGTAAGTAAATTTATCAGAAATTTAGCCGATGAAAACACTGCAGTTCTAGTAGTTGAACACGATTTAATTATTCTTGATTACATGACTGATTTAGTTCATTTAATGTATGGGCAAGAATCTGGTTATGGTATCATCTCACAGACCAAGGCAACAAGAACTGGCATAAACATTTATCTTGATGGCTATCTAAAGGAAGAAAATATTAGATTTAGAAATTATAAAATCAAATTTAATGTTAGCCCACCAGAAGAAGCAGTCACATCCACCGAACTTGTTTCATGGGAAAACCTAAGCAAAA
>JAGLOT010000162.1 GCA_023137655.1 Nanobdellota archaeon
GAGAGGCAGAGGCGGAGCAGGATTTTCTACGGGATTGAAGAAGAAATTCACCAGTGAAGCAACCTGTACGCTGCTCGAATGCATGCGCTATATTGTTTGCAACGCCGATGAAGGAGAACCTGGAACCTTTAAAGACAAATTCATCCTGGAAAACAATACAGAAACATTAATTGAAGGTATATTAATTGCAGCATTAACCATTGGGGCAAAAAGATGTTTCATTTACCTAAGAGGAGAATATATTTCATTAAAAGAGAAATTAAAATATCATATTAATTGGGTTTTAAGCAATGCAAATACAGACATTTCAATAGAAATAGTACAAGGTGCAGGTGCTTACATATGTGGTGAAGAAACAGCCATTATTCAATCTATAATGGGCTTTAGAGGACAACCTCAAGTTAAACCACCATACCCACCAGTTGCAGGTTTATGGGGTAAACCAACAGTAATAAACAATGTAGAGACTTTAACAAATGTTGCTCAATGTATTCTTTATGATGATTGGAATACAAATTTAAGATTATTCTCATTATCAGGAAATATTGAACATCCTGGTGTATATGAGTTTCCTTTAGGTATTAAAATGTCAACAATAACAGATATAGTTTTACCCCATGATCATTTAAAGGCAATGTCTTTTGGATGTTTTGGTGGGATAATGCCAATTAATTATGATGCAATTATTGATAATAAAACAATATTTGAAAAGAATTGTTTTCATGGGGCATACACCATTATATTTATTGATCAAAGACAAAATATAGTTGATGTTTCATATACAATTGCTAAATTTTATACCTATGAAAGCTGTGGTAAATGCACACCTTGTAGGGAAGGTAATATTCGTTTACTTAATTTATTGAAAAAAGTTAGAACTGGTAATTTCACAGAAAATGATTTGAAATTATTAGAAGAATTTGCACAACACATTCAAGATACTAGTCTTTGTGGATTAGGACAAAGCTGTGGTAATCATATTTTAACAGGATTAAAACATTTCAGGCAAGACTATTATGATTATATGAAAAAAGAATAAAATTCTTTATATTAAAAAAAGAATAAACTAAGAATCAAATATAAAATAAATAAAAAAGAACATAACAAATGAAAATACAACTTGATGGAAGGGAAATTGAAATTGATGGTAAAAAAACCATATTAGAATTATGTAAAGATATTGATTTACATATTCCTACTTTATGTTATCATCCAAACCTAAAACCAGAATCCAGATGTAGGGTTTGTTTAGTTGATATGGATGGAAAGCTTGTTACTTCATGTTCAACATATCCACATGAAAATGCTGTAATTTCTACAGATTCTGACAGAGTTCTAAAAGCAAGAAAAAGAAATATGGAATTATTAATGCCTAATTTACAGAAATGTGAACTTGGTGATGATAATGAAGTGTGTGAAATTTATAATGAAGTGGGCATTGAAAATAACCGTTTTAATAATTTGAAAAACTATTTACCTGATTTAGGTGATGCGGTTATCAGAGATAATAATAAATGTATTAATTGCGGAAGATGTGTTCAAGTTTGTTCTAAAATTCAAGCGATTAATGCAATTGATTTTGCATCAA
>JAGLOT010000163.1 GCA_023137655.1 Nanobdellota archaeon
AACAAAACATAATTACCAATCAAACTTATAACATAAGTATAAACAATTCAGAAGATGCAGTAACCGTAGAAACAATTCATGCATCCAAAGGATTAGAATATCCTATGGTTTTTGTTGTGGATTGCAATGAAGCAAGGTTTCCTTCTAAAAAAATGTCTGAGCCAGTAGTATTCTATAATGAGATTATTGGATTAAGGTGTAAAAAACATAAAGCAGAGAAAAATAATTACAATTATATTTTTAATAATTTATCCACAGATTTATTATTGAGTAGATTGGATTCTGATTTTGATGAGGAAAGGAGATTATTGTATGTTGCAATAACCAGAGCAAAACAATACGTTATATTCACTTCTAATAGAAATAATTCATTATTCTTTGAATATTTGAAGAAAGATGTTCAAAAAATAGAAAATCCAGTAATCGAAAAGCAGGAAAAGCAAGAAGACAAGAGTTTTGATGAAATTATCCTACCCGACTTAAAGTAACCGAAATCTTTATAAATGAGGAAATTAATTAATTAAAATTAACCATTCAGAGGTAGTAAAAAATGTATGACGAATTAAACGAAAGCCCAGAAGAAAGAGCAGTACCAGATTCTTATAGATCTTTAATCTCAAACCTTGCAGAAGGAATTATTAGATTAAAAAAATATGAACCTGACGATTGGAAAGTAAATGCAGTTGAAATTACAGAAGATGGAAATATTAATTACAATAAATCCTTTTTTGAAAATTATAGAAATTTAGGCGTACCAACTACTAATAATTTAGATATACTTCGTAATCTGTTTAGGGGAGAACTTTGGAGAGATGTTTCAGTAGTAGAATCAGATGGAAATGCTCCCTTAGATACAAGGCTTAGTAGTGATACAGAAATAGCTAATTTTTTAGAATCTGTTGGAGACAAAACTGAAGTTAATTATCCCATAGTTAGTTTAGAAACACCACAAGCATATTTTAATGTTGTTACAGAAACAGAAAGACTTCAAGGGGAGTTAGAAGAAATAACTGGTGGATTAGATAACTTGTCAAGAATGGTTGAAATAAATGAAGCGGCAGATAGATCAACAAATGTTAGTTTTTATGGAGATTTCTTTGATATATTTAATGCTACTGAAGAGATGCCTTTTGAGGGCCTAGGTGAGTATAATAGATTGATGGATAAAATAATTGATTCAAATATGGAATTTTCAGATGAAGAGTTATTAGATTAATTTAATTCCTGAAAATAATTTTAATTTTTCTTTCTTTCTTTTCACTGGACAAACTATAACAATAAGTATTTAAATTATTAATTCTCCTAATTCTTTATGCAAGAGTTCCAGAAATTAGACAAATTCTTTGAAAAAGTAAAATCAATCGGATTCTTTGAAAGATTATTCTCCTGGAAACAAATCCAATCATTAAGTTTTGATGCCTTTGAAGAATGTTCTACATTAAAACACAATTTAAAGAATAATGAACAAAAAGAAACAGAATTGCAAGAATTAAGAACTAAAATAGAACATTTACAAGAAAAAGACAAATTTCAATCACAAAAACTTACAGAATTTGAAACAACAAAAGAACAAAGACA
>JAGLOT010000164.1 GCA_023137655.1 Nanobdellota archaeon
ATATACACAATAACCTAAAACCTTGTCCAACAGGATTAAAGTTAAAATGCTTATTCAAACATAAAAGGGATTATAATATTTTGATTTATCTAAGTATGTTGTTATTTTTTTATCAACGAAATTTTTTATTAAAAAGAATTGTTAATTGCTTTATTGCCCCCTCACCTCAACTAAAAAACTATTTAGATAAAAATGGATTTAAAAATGTTAAATTTATTCCAAATATAATTAATATTAAAGAAAATATAAAACCAAACTTCAATAAGATTAATTATAATCAAATTCTCTATCTGGGTCAACTTGAAAAAAACAAGGGTGTCCACATATTAATAAAAGAAATGAAATATGTAGTTAAAAAACACCCAAATATTCTTTTAAAAATTGCAGGTTCTGGTTCTGAAAAAGATAACCTGATTAAATTAGCTAATAAATTAAATTTAAATAAAAATATCCAATTTCTTGGTTGGGTTGATGAAATAAGCGAATTAATACAAAAATCTGCATTTTTAATAGTTCCCAGTATAGGAATGGAACAATTTGGTTTGGTCACATTTGAGTCAATGGCATATTTTCGTCCAATAATTGGATCTAATCGAGGGGCAACACCTTGGTTAATCGGTAAAAACTGTGGATTACTATTTGACCCATTAAAAAAGAAAGATTTAAGTAAAAATATACTAAGTTTATTAAAGAATAAACAAGTTATTCAAAAGAAGGGAATTTATGCCAGAGAGAAATACTTAACATTCCCACAAAAAGATGAGCTTATTAGAAAAATATTAAATTTATACTATGATAAAGTTTAAAGAATTCAAGAAAAAAAACCAAATTATAAAAGAATACACACTATAAAATGATATTAAATTATATTCTCAATTTAAGTTTAATAATAGGGTCTTATATTGTTCCAAAAAATAAAAAACTATTTCTAATTGGTGCTGCAAATGGGAAATCATTTATAGGAAACTCAAAATATTTCTATTTATATTGTTTGAAAAATAACAAAAAAATAGTGTGGACTACCAAATCCAAAAAAGTATACAATATGTTAAAATTAAAAAAAATGCCAGTGATTAAAACAAAAAGTCTTAGTGGTTGGTGGAATGCCTTAAGGGCCAATAAGATAATTATAACACAAGGTGCTATAGATTTTACATATGCACATACACTATTTGGAAATTTTGATATTATTCAAACATGGCACGGGGCACCCATTAAAAAAGTAGGTTTTGACTGCAAAATAAATGGTTTTTCTGATAAAATATTTAGAAAATTACAACAAATGCAGAACAAACATTGGACTTTAATAAACACATCTAAATATGTAAATAAAATCCATAAAAAGGCATTTAATCCAAAAAAGGTTTTAGATTTGGGGCATCCAAGAAATGATATTTTATTTAACAAGGAATTAAAATTTGATAAAATTCCAAAAATATTAGAATTAAATAATGTAAATAAGGTAATCTTGTATACTCCAACCTACAGAAAATTTGATAAAAATTTAAAACCGTTTTCAGAAAAATTTCTTAGAAAATTAAATAATCAACTTAAAAAAAGAAAATGGATATTTCTA
>JAGLOT010000165.1 GCA_023137655.1 Nanobdellota archaeon
AGTACTGCAGCAGTTTATGGTGAACCAGAATATAGCCCAATTGATGAATGTCATAGGTTAGAGCCAATCAATTATTATGGATTTACTAAACAGAAATGTGAGGAAATCATTGAATGGTATTCTAAGCTTAAAGGCATTATTGGAATAAGTTTAAGGTATTTTAATGTTGCAGGGGATTGTGGATTAAATTATGTAGACCCTGAAGCAGAAAACATATTTCCAATAATCATGGAAGTTTATACAGGTGTTAGAAAGAAATTAACTGTTTTTGGCAAGGATTATGAGACTAGGGATGGTACTTGTATAAGAGATTATATTGATGTTAACGATTTGGTTGATGCTCATATATTGGCCTTAGATTTAAATGAAAATGTTGTGATTAATATTGGCAGTGAGAAAGGTACATCAGTTAAAGAGTTAATTGATGGCTTTGACGAATTTATGGATAAGAAGCTCAATTGGGAATACGGAGATAGAAGGGCAGGAGATCCAGCTAAATTAACTGCTTCTGTAAGGAAGGCTGATGATTTAATGGGTTGGAAGGCAAGTAGAGATATTAAAGATATGATTAAGAGTACAATTAAGGCATATAATTCTAATAAGTGATTTCCCTTTATAATTTAATTATACAATTAGGCTTTTAGGGTTATGAATATTTTGAATTAACATACCCAAATATATTACAAGAAAAGCATCTTCTCTACCACTTGAGATGTATTCTTCACACCTATTTAAAAGATAATTTCTGGCCTCCATTATATAATTAATATAATCTGGAGAGTTTTTTTTCATTTTTGTAACAGATTTAGCAAAATAATCAACAACTTCACTATAGAGTTTAAGAAATTCTGGGCTAACTTTTTTTATTTTGGAATTATTAAATGATCTATACAGCCAATATGCAAAAGAACAATTGTATTCAAATATATGAACTCTGAAATATTCATCAAAACTATTAAACAATAATTTTTCCTTTAAAAAAGAATAGGTCATATTTCGATATTTCCATGCTCCATCCCTCATATCCCTTAATTCTTCAAGTCTATTTTTTTGTCCTTTTTCTAAATAACTTTTGATAATTATAAATTCACATTTTGTTATATTAATAATTTTATTTAGTGTTTTATCTACATCGATTTCTATTGGGTTTGAGACTTTTTCAATTAAACAATGAGTTTCACTTTCTTCAAACATTTCATACCCATTGATAGATTTTAATATTAATTGAATAAAATAAATGGATGAAGGATCCTTAAATTGTAATTCAATTTTTTGAATATCTTCCCTTACAGATTTTTCTAATATTTCTCGGATTTCATTATAATCTGCATTTTTTATTAAAAATGATTTAGATGTCTTTTTTTTGAGAATTCTTTTTTTTGAGATTATCACTCTATCTGAAAATGTATTTAAGTTTAATGGGTCCCCAGAATTTAAACTATTATTGTCTATCCAAGTTTTAGGTAGGCTAATCATTAGGGTACTTTGGCCTTGTTTGACCAGTTTTCTTTCCATAAATTAGTAATATTTAAGCTATTTATAAACTTTACTAAAAAGTATAAACT
>JAGLOT010000166.1 GCA_023137655.1 Nanobdellota archaeon
TCTTTTTTTGAATTTATTATCTGTTGGGCCTTTAACCGTACAGGTATTTATGATTATTAGGTTAGCATCATCTATATTATCTGTTATTTGATAGCCTTCTTTTTTAAGAATGCCCATCATAATTTCAGAGTCTGCAAAATTTAATGCACAACCATAGGTTTCAAAATAGATTTTCTCCATAGAATTGATAAGAATTGGTGCTATTTAAAAGGTTTTCTTTAGAAGAATAAATTCTTCAAAGTTTATTTGTAAGTTACTAAAATTCAGAAAACCTTTAGGGTTACTCGTAAACTCGCAACTAAAAAGGTTTCTTTTATATTAATATTAGATTCGAAATGATTATAAGGATATTCTATTTTATACTTTATATGGAACTAAATCGCTTTTTGGTTAAAGCAAAAATTTCTACTTATGCAACTGGTGGAGAATTAAAAGAAAAAGTTTTAAGTGATGGTTCTAAAGAATTTACTTATGAAAATCAAAACTTTAGATATAGGGATAGATATTTTGGCCATAACCCATTTGTTGGACAAGAGATTGTTTGGAAAGATAATGAATTATGTTGGGCAATGAATTATTATGGGAAAGTAGTATCTGATGAAATTTCTACTAAAGAGATTTATAGATTTCTTAAGGAAGCCCTTAAAGGAATAACTAAAAATTTTCCATTTAGAGGTCCAAAACAGTTTCAAAAAGATAAATTTGAATATAAAAATACAGTTATGGGTGATATTTCGAGTTTTAAGGGAAAAGAAATAATTTATTATAATAATAAAGAAATTTATTTTTTATATCATCATGGTGGATTTATTTAAAGTTACATTTTGAGTCTTTTAATCTAATTTCTTGATTAGAACATAAGTTTTTGAATGTTCAATATATTCTGATTCTTGAAATCTATGTTTTTTATAAAAATTAACAGACGGATTCGCTTTAAAGACAAAAACTTTCAATTGATTATAGTTTAATGTAATTGCTTGTTCTTCAACTAGTTTTAAGATTTCTGAGCCATAACCTTTTCTTTGATGTTCTTTGATGAGGTGAATATCATTAATTAAACCAGAACTAGGATTATTTTTCTCTGAATTTAATGATACATAGCCTATAAATTCATTATTTAAGAAGAATAATCTAACAAATCCAGTTTTTAATACTTCAAAGAATTTCTTTTCACTTACAGAATCAGACCAACCACCGAAATTTTCTAAGAAGAGTTTTTGCATATTCTCTTTTGTAAGTGATTGAATATATTTTTCATAATCTCCTTTTTGATAGGGTCTTATATCTAATTCCATTTTATTCATTAGTTGAGTTGTTTATTTAAATTATTTTGTTGTAATTAGTTTTAATTAACTTTAAAATAAATAATTATATAAAATAAATTATTTTCTTGGATTATATGGATGCATTTCTCAATAGGAAGAAAGTAGTATTATCTAAGATGGATAAATCTAGTAAAGGTAGTATTGATGAGAAAATTAAGAAGATTTGTGATATTATTAATGAGAAAGAAGAATATTTTACAACTTCATCTTGTTCAGGTAGACTTCTTACTATAG
>JAGLOT010000167.1 GCA_023137655.1 Nanobdellota archaeon
CTCAAGATATTGTTGATTATAAACTTCCAACTCATCCATTAAAGGATATAGATTTAAAGAGAATTAAAGATGGAATTAAAAATGATCCATTTGTTCAGCATTATAAGCCTTGGCAGAAAGCATTAAAGCAACAAGCAACAATGAAAGTTAGGGCAGAACAGCAGGCACTTGCAAAGCATGGTTTGAATTTCGTTAGTTCTGATTATTTGCCTAATAAGTTAAAGGATAAGAAAACTTGGTTGCCTTAGTTGCAATGTTTGATTATGAAATCAGTTGCTAGTTTTATCATTTGATTAAATTTTTCTTCAGGTTGAAATTTATGTCCTGTGTTTTTTATAATTTCTAATTTACAATTTCTAATTATTGATGCGGTTTTAATGCTCTGTTTTAGTGGAACCTCATTATCTTTATCACCATGAATTATTAAAGTTGGAATGTTAATTTTTTCTGCTGCAACATACCCATTGTTATTATCATAATCTTTAAATAAATTGTAACTTAATTTGAATTCACCAGTACTATTTTTATAATTCATGAAACCTTTATTTTTCCAATCTTCTAATTGTTTTTTAGATAGTTGTTTTATCTTCTTTTCTTTATGGTTTGAAACTGGAACTAATAAAGTTAAACAGAATAAATCATTTGTTTTAGATGCAGCCATAATACTTGAAAGTCCACCAAAACTAGACCCCAATAATCCTATTTTTTTGTAGCCCAGATTTTTAAGATAATTAATAGTGTCTAAAATATTTTGGACTGCTTTTGAATATGTAATCCCTTCAAACTTGCCTTCACTTTCTCCATGTGCAAATAAATCAACCCTTATTGTTGCAATATCATTGCGATTTAGAATTTCTTCAAATGTTTTGAATTTGATTCCATTTTTATTTGAAGAAAAACCATGAACTAGAATTATAATTGGTTTAGAGAAATTATCTGTTGGATTTGATAGTATTCCACAGATTTTCAAGTTATTGGAGTTTATGAAAACTTTTTCTTTCATTTTATAAAAAAAGATTAGGGTTTATATAATCTTTATGTTTGCACAAGACATTAACGCGTGAGGTATTTAAACTTATTTTGTATATTCTTTATATGGAAATAACTCCTGAATTAGTAGAAATAGTGGGATTTTTTGTTGCAGATGGTTCTTTACAAAAGAATTATATTTGTTTTTGGGGAAATATTTCAGAAGACAGACATTTTTATGATATTCACCTAAAAAATTTATTTAAGGTAGCATTTAATGTTGAGATTAACCCTCATGAAAAAAAGAGTAATTCTGTTTATGGTTTTTATGTTTGTAAAAGAGGGGTTTTAGATTTCTTTAAAGAACCATTAGGTTTTAATGTGGGTAGTAAAACTTATATTGTTAGAGTGCCGAAGATAATTTTGAATTCTAATAATAAGGAAATTATTTCTGCATTTATTAGGGGTTTTTGTGCAGGAGATGGTTGTTTGACTTTTGGAAAATGTTATGGTAATTGTAGGAAGATTCTTTCTCAAATTCATACTTATCCAGGAATACAATTGATTAGTGTTTCTTATAATT
>JAGLOT010000168.1 GCA_023137655.1 Nanobdellota archaeon
TGCTCGGAATGAAAAAACCAAGCTATAAAGCAGTATACATGCACGGTTTCGTACAAGATGAAAAAGGCAGAAAAATGTCCAAATCATTAGGTAATTATATTTTACCAAAAGAAGTAACAGAAAAATACGGCGCAGATACATTAAGATATTTCTTTATTGGTGGTGCAAATCCAGGTTTAGATATTAACTATCATGAGGATGGGATAAAATTAAGATTCAAAAACCTAGGGGTTCTATGGAATTTACATAATTACATGATAGGATTATCAAGAGACTTAAAAAAGAAACCTTCTCAAATAGATCAAGTAATTGTTAAGAATTCAATTTCAACAGAAGAACATTATATTCTTTCTAGATTGAATAGCACAGTAAAACATGTAACTCATTTATTTGAAAATTATAGATTAAATGAAGTACCAGATGCAATTGAAAAATTCTATTTAGATTTAAGTAGAACTTACATTCAATTAGTTAGAGAAAAAATAAATAACTCTGATGAAGAAAAAGAAATTGTTTTATTCACATTAAATAAATGTTTGATGGAAATATTAAAAATATTTGCACCAATTTGCCCATTCATTACAGAAGAAATTTATCAAAACTTCAGATATGAATTTAATCTTAAGGAAGAAAGTATTCATCTATGTGATTGGCCAGAACACAATCAAAAAGAAATTAAATTAGAATTAGAAAATCAAATGGACAGCATAAGCTCCATTATTCAAGCAGGTTTAGGTGCAAGAGAAAAAATAAATCGTGGGGTCAGATGGCCACTTAAAGAAATAGTTGTAGTAACAGAAGAAAAAGAAATTCTAAAAGCAGTAGAACTTCTTGGTGATCTTGTTAAAAATCAAATTAATGTAAAGGAAATAAAAATAATGCCTGAGTTCCCATTAGTAAAGAAAAAGGTTAAAGCAAATTATAAAAATTTAGCACCAGTATTTATTGATGATACTCCAAAAATAGTTTCTAAATTATTAACTGAAAGCACAGATGCGATATTAGAACATCTTGAAAAAGAAGGCGAATATATTATGAAAATCGAGAAGAAAAAATATAAAATTTTGCCAGAATATTTAATAATTGAAAGAGATGTCCCTCAAGGTTTTGCAGAAGGGATTTTCAGAAAGGGATTTGTATATTTGAATAAAGAAACAAATGATGAACTTGAAGCAGAAGGTTTTGCAAGAGAAATAATGAGAAGAGTTCAATCTCTGAGAAAAAGTTCAGAATTAGTTAAACAAGATAGAATCTCTTTATTTGTTAAAGTTAGTGAAGACCTTGTTAAAGGTTTAGGAAAATATGAAACTGCAATTAAGGATAGGGTAGGTGCAGATAAAATTAAAATTAGTTCTTTAAATCCTGGTAGAAAACATAAGTTTGAAAGCAAGGAAAAAGTTAAGGGCGAAGCTTTTGAATTCCATTTAGATAAAATTTAGATTTTCTTAGTATCTCTTATAAATAAAATGGAAATATTTATAGTTTTGAGCTCAAAAGCGAAAACTTTATAAATGGAG
>JAGLOT010000169.1 GCA_023137655.1 Nanobdellota archaeon
AAAATCAATCCAATACCCTTTAAGTGCAATGTCTGCTGCATGATCCTTTTTGTAACTCATATCATAAAGATCCATACGTTCATCAATAACTCTTAATTCCCTAACCAATTGAAATAATTCCTTAACCATTTTTCCAATAGTGGCAAGAAATTGACTAACCTTATCTTGTTGTAATCCCAGCCTTTGTTGAGATGCTCCAAAATAAGCAGATTGTTCTGATGCAGAAAATGTATCTTTAACTTTCTTAATATGATTAAATGCCCCAGCAACTCCATGTCTAAAGAAATTCAATGCCCAAAAATAAGATTCTTCTAAGGATTGTTCTTCTTTTTGGTATAAAACTTTATAATGTCTAATTGGTGTAGGATAACCTGTTGGGACCCAATTATTTACACCTTCTTCAAATATTTCTTCCTCTGGGAAGAACTCTGTTACTTCTACCATTATCTCTTTAAACTAAATTAATTTACAAATTTAAAATAATTTCTATTATTTTAAGGAATTTCACCTATTTATAGGTTATTAACCCATATTATGATCAATTAATAGGGTTATAAGTTTATCTATGTTGTTTTGGATATTCATGTCCAATTTCTTTTCTTCTATTAAGTTCTTTTATATGTTCAAGTTTTGTAATAACTAATTTATTCAAATCTTTAGTTATATCTTCCAATAATATTGATGCATATTCCCCTCCAAGGAAATGGGGTAAAATAACATAATCTGCACCTTTATCGTATAATTCTAAGGCATGATCTACTTGTTCAGCTGTAACAAAAACAACTGCATTTTTATTCTTATGTTTAACTTTCTGAATTAAATTAAA
Organism: Nanobdellota archaeon; assembly: GCA_023137655.1. Lineage (GTDB taxonomy): Archaea > Nanobdellota > Nanobdellia > Woesearchaeales > BS150m-G63 > JAGLOT01. The sequence goes on from JAGLOT010000169.1 coordinate 827, forward strand.
ATTGTATTCTACTGTTGGAACTGTTGAAATAACCATATCAACTTTCTTAAAATCTAACCTTTCCATTGTTTCTGGATCTCCTATATCTCCATAAAAACAAGGTTGCTTTTTCTTCATTAAACGCCTTATAACTTCCGGATTATAATCTACAATTAATGCTTTTTTGCCTAATTTGTCTAATGAACGAATAATACTATAACCCACCCTATTAACTCCTGCAAGAATCACATTATAATTATCTTCATCTTTTGGTAAATATTCTAAATTTTTCATATTTTCATGTGATCTAAATGGTAAAATTAATGGGGCTATCTTATAATAAAGTTTATTTTTATATTCAATAAAATAAGATGATGCAGTCATTGTTGAAACTGCCAATAATACTCCAAGTGAAAATGTGGATTGTGATATGTGACCTAATGTACTATAACCAACACCTAAAATTATTAATGAAAACTCACTTATTTGAGCAAGCGATATTGCTGTGAAAAATGAAGTACTTTTTGTATAATCAAATAGTGTACAAATTAAACCAATCACAAATGGTTTCAACCATACAATAAAAACAAAGAATAACAAGAATGGTAAAATCATTGTGCTAATGTTTCCTAATGAAAATTCTAATCCTAAAGATACAAAAAATAGTATTGCAAAGAAATCTCGGAGAGATGCAATCCTTC
>JAGLOT010000017.1 GCA_023137655.1 Nanobdellota archaeon
ATGAAGCATCAGTTCCTTATGTAGATACATGGCAACAAGGAGCAGGAGGCGCATTAAGAACTTATGCTTTATGGTCAACAGCAGACTCTGCACATATTTGGGCAGGACTTGTGGATGACGATGCAGATAGTTTTAAGGCATCCGGCACAGTAGATTATCAAATCCTATTGCCTGCACAAACTACAACCACCTACAGTTTTTACCTAGAATTACCTTAAGTTCAGTAAAAATTTATTTTTTTATTTTTTTTAAATCTTTTTTATTTTAATAATCCAATATTATTTAATCTAATTTAATTAATTGTAATTAATAGAATTTCTTATTAATTCTTGATAGATAATATTTTAAACTATATTTATTATTTTAAGAAAGTTATACTAAATTAATGCAAATTAAATTTTACATAGCCCATATTTTTAATATTAATACTGAATTTACTTTAAGATTATTCAATACTATTCGATAGATAAATTATTGGAAAATCGAAATATATATAAACTCAAATTTATTTTATATGTTAGGGGTATGAGACTAAGTCTCTATAAAGTTAGAGAAGATTTTATTTCGTATCAAAATTAAATTTAAGAGGTGTAAGTTATGAAAAATTATTTATCTATAACATTTGCTTTATCTATAATAGCTGTTATGCTATTTATACCATTTGTAATGGCAGTTCCAGGAGGTGCTAATGTTACAGAGGGGGCATCAGAAACAGGGGTGGTAACCGCAGTTGATACAGCTTCAACAGAAGGTGGTAATGTTACTTTTACAGATATTTACAGTAAACAATTAACTAGCAAATGGGCTGGTTTCTTTGGGAATGTAAGTGGAAGTATAGTTTTAGGAGATGCAAGTTCAAATACATTTTTTCAATGGACTATTACAGATTTCGATAATTCAGTTGTTTATGCTGCAAGCGGTTCAATAAGTAATTGGGCTGGAGCAAATATTGTTCCTGCTAATTCTTCTGTTGTACCAGCATATATTGCAGTATCTGGAACCGATAACTTCACTAATACATTTAGTGCAACAGGTGATTTTAACAGTACATCACTTGATGAAGCATCAGTTCCTTATGTAGATACATGGCAACAAGGATCAGGAGGCGCATTAAGAACTTATGCTTTATGGTCAACAGCAGACTCTGCACATATTTGGGCAGGGCTTGTGGATGATGATGCAAATAGTTTTAAGGCATCAGGAACAGTAGATTATCAAATTCTATTGCCTGCACAAGCATTAACAACATATAGTTTTTACTTAGAACTACCTTGATTAGTTGATAAATACTAAGTAAAATTTATTTTTTATTTTTATTCAATCAATAAAAAACAACAAAAGAATGAAATATATATACTTACAAACTAATGAGTAAGTCTAAAGATGAGATGAAAGCGAAATATTTATAAATAAAATAAGACTTATCCTCTATAGGTGGAGAAAACTAATATGACCAAATCAAAAAGAGTAATATTCAAGTTACTTATCCTTTTCTTAATAGCCATTACTATAACTAGTGGAGTTACGGCGTTAGAAGTTTCTATTTCCAATTCAAAAGATTGGAAAGATGTTTATAGTATTATGTTGAGTTCTTCCCTTAATGATAGAAGGGCTATTTTTACTAACTCTGAAGCCTTAACAGCAATAACTAGAGTTTTATCTATAGACAATGAAGTTAGAATTTATGAGTCTAATAATAATCAATTTATTAAAAATCTTGATAATCAATTAGATTCTGCAGAATATAAGGTAATAGACGCTCAGAAGTCTAATAGTTTTAATATTGATTTAGATCCTGAAAATGGAAAATATTATGTCATTTCAGAAGACAATCCAAGAATATCTATTTCACTTGCTTCTTTAGCAATTAAAGATGGTGCGTGGGTATTAATAGTTACAGAAGATAATCTTAATGAAATTGAAGATAGATTAAGTAATGCCGAAAATGTAATTGCAGTAGGTAATTTTAGAAGAGATTATCTTGAAGCACTGGAACCCCATTTTACAGAATGGATAAATCATAATGATATTTTTGATGATAGTAAAGAAATTGCATCTAGATTTGGCATCAAGCAAAACATTGTAATTGCAGATGGTTCATTTTTAGAAACTGAATTTTTCACAACCAATAATCCTGTTATGCTTTCTGGTCCAAATAAAATTTTAGATGAGACTTATGCTTTTATTAGCCAAAATGGTGTTGAAAGTGTAGTTGTTGTTGGAAATCAAATTGCAGTAGTAGGAGAACAAATAAGATCTAAAAGTAATAAAGAAATAAGTGTATTTGTTAAGTATGGGCAAGGAGATGCTCAGAATACAGGCAAAGTTTACGCATTAACAATATTTCAATTACCACAGTCAGTTTTAGCATTTAGTGTAGATAAAGCTGCTTATGATCCAACTAATGAAAAGTTAGTTGTATACTTTCATAATTATGGAAATACCGGTTTATATGAATTAACAACTTTAGCTGTTAAAAATGGGGATAGAGAATTAGCAAGCGCATCTGATCCAGAAGTTGTTTTTTTGGGCGGAGGAGAAGTCCTTCCAGTTATGTATGATATAACAGTACCTGCAGAAGACATTGGTGATGAAACTGAAGTAGAATTTTATACTTCATTTGGTATTTATCCATCTCAATTAGATAATTTCCTTACAATGGAAAATGAATATGGCCCACCATTTAGGATAAAAATGGATGTGGAAGATTTAGGTAATGATCCTTCAGTATTAAATGTTTTAGATGTAACCTATTATAAAAATCTAAAGCGGGCAGGTATTACTTTACAAAATAATGGAACAAATACTGTTTACTATTCAGCAAAAATTCAAAACTTAATTGTTAATGGGCTTGAAACAAATTTATTTAAAGAAGATAAGATTGCAGCAGGCCAAACAAGGATTAGCTATATTCCAGTATCTTTAGATAAGATTGACCTTGAAGAAAATAGTTTCTTTGAATTAACCTTAACTTATGGACAAGATGAAGAAAAGATGATTAAAAGCATAAAAGAAGATGTACCATTCAAAGCAATTGCAGGAGGATTACCCATGCCAGTGATAGTTGGAATTGTAGCTGTAATACTAATAATCGCAGCAGTAATCTTTATGTTTAAGAAAAAAGGTAAAGGAAATAAAAGTAAAAGTAAAAAGAAGAAAGTTTAATTTCTTCTATTTTTTTATATTTATTTAATTAAGTTATTAAAAATATTATAAAGACAATAGAAACATATAAATATAATTCAATATTATAATGTTTTAAAAGAGGATGGTTTGTATGAAAAAAAATTGGGGGGTAAGTATTCTAATAATATTCATTTGTTTAGTTGTACTTGTACAACCAATATCTGCCCAAGCTAAAACTTTTACTGTTGCTAATTCAAAAGATTGGCATTCTATATATCTCGCAACTATTTATTCAGGAAATACAGATTCAGAACTTTTGTTTTTTGAAAACTTAAGAGATTCTCAAATAAAAACAAAATTAATGGCTAAAGATGATTCTATTTTAATTTTAGAGTCAAGGAATGATCCGATTATTAAAAATTATGAGTCTTTCCTTAAAGTTGATGGATATACAAATTATCAAACTATGTATTTTGAGGGTTATTCAGATTTACAGAGTTTCTTATTTCAAAATTCTAACCATAAAGGTATATTTATTTTAGAACCAGAATTTGGAATGGTGTCAGTTGCCGCTGCACCATATATACTTGAAAAAGGTTATATGCCATTTTTCATCAATCAAGATAATATTGAAACTGCAGAATTATTAAGTAAAGGAGAAAAATCAATTATTGGAGGCCATATTCCTTTAAGATACCTTGATAATATTAAAGGAGAAAGATATTTAGGATATCCTGATGAATCTACATTTAAGGTTTCTGAATTAACTTATCAAGAATTAGGCGACCAATCATGGGGGATAATCACAAAGATTGATGAAGTAGATGTGTCCATATTAAAACAGGGGTTGCCAATATTTATTTTCTTTGGAGATAAATATGTTGATGATACAGTTAAATTAGTTAAGGATAGTGGAATTACTAAATATGAAATTATTGGTGGTTCTATGGCAGATATTGCAAAAAATATAGAATCTAAATCAGGCGTTAATCTTGATATGATGCTAAGGTATGGAAGAACAATAACCAATCTCCCTGGAATGGAAGGGAAAATATTAGATATTGATGCTGTTTATTTTGATTATCCTACAACTAACTTAGAAATAAAAGATGCAGTTTACTATTCTGATTTGGGAAAATTAGCAATCACTTTTGAGAATACTGGAAATATAGATAATATGTTTTTCTCTAACGTAGAGTTCATGAACAGAGCAACATCTGATCCTGAAATGCATCATATTCATCCAGGTGAAGAAAAAACAATTCCTTTTACGTTTGGAGCGCCTTATGATGAAAATAATAAGAGGGTGTCTATAACAACTTCTTATGGATTCTCAATACCTTTATTATCCAAGATTGAACAAGAAGAGGGTATTCCTTTATTTAGATTAGATGCAGTTAATAGTGAACATTATGAGGGACCAGTAATTCAATTTATGGAATCTGACTATGATTTTAAACAAGATGTTTTAAAATTAGATTTTAAAAATATGGGTGGTGAAGAAGTCCAATTATTTTCAGAAATAGCTCTTGATACCAATAGGGTAATTTCTTCTAAACTTGCAACTTTAGAAGCAGGAGAAACAGGGTCAACAATAATAAGGACCCCATATACATCACATGAACATTTTTCAGAAAGGAAATTTAATATTACTACATATTATGGTTATGTAGATACTCTGAATACAAGAGTTGATGAAGTGGAAATTGAGAAATATACACCAGGACCATCAATATACATTATCTTAGCATATGTAATACTATTCTTATTACTTACATGGATATTATTCTTATTCTTTGTAAAAAGAAAAAAGAAACATAAAAAACATAAATTTTAATTTTATTAATTTTATATTTTTACAATTATTTTTAATCCTATTTTTACTAGAACTTTTACTAATTTTTAGTAGTTAAATAAATTTTAATAAATAGTTAGTTTTATAAATGAAAAAGCCTTCTTAATATTTAATTTATCGTCTTTAACGAGATGATTGATTTTCATTTTATCAAAAAATCCTTGGGGGGTTTTTTGGGGCAAATTTAACAGTTTGTAAATTGAAAAAAGAGGTGTAGTTGGAATTAGCAAATTAGATTTAGCTATGAAGAGAGGTAACTCTCCTTATACTAGTAGAAAGAGTATTTTTCTATTGTTAATGCTATTGTTAGTGTTAATTAGTTCTACCACTATTTCTGCATCTTTCTTTTTACCTAATGTGACTTCTAACTCAGTTATAAAAGCTACACCTTTTAATTCTGATAATTCAATTAGTTTCCCAAACCCTAGTTCTAATGAGGGTATTAGCTCCCATAATAATCCTTGGAATATATTTATTCCTATGCTTTCTGAAAAGAATATTGAAATAGCCCTAAGTAAACCATTATATGAAATAATTAAAGAAGAAAGAAGGCCCATAATTTTTAATGAACCAGTTATTTGGGATGCAATTTTAAAGATTAATAATGATGGTAAGAGTTCTAATAGTACAAAGACTTTGACTTATCAAACACCTAAAATTAATTTATATGTTAAAACTTCTAAAAATAATAATTCTGATCCCAAAAATAATCCTTGGACTCAAAACATAAGTTTAACTACTGATTATAATGAAGTTTATGAAAATATTAATCTTGAGATTGCTACACCTAAAGCAAATAAAATTAACATAACACCTAGTTTTGATTATGATAGAATTTCTGAAAATAATATTAATATCTATATTCCTGAAATTTTTAAAACAGAAGAAATAGTTGTGAAAGGAGAATTCATAACAGAATTAAACTTTTCCTTGAATTTAACTCTTAATGCAACATTTAATTTAACAATAAACCAAACATTTAATCAGTCAATAAATTGGACATTGAATGGTTCAGGTGATTCCATTTATTTTGAAACTTTTGTTAAAAATATTTATTTTGAAACTGAAGAGAATTGGCCAATAACATTAAAAATAGATAAAAAGTTTGAATCTGAAATATTAGACATTAAAAAAGAAGAAGAAACACTTAATAATTTTTTATTAGATTATAATGTAATAGATAAGGATTTAAATTTAAGAAATTCAGAAATAGATAATTTTTTAGAAACAAGAGGTGATCTATTCTCTATAATTAATTTAAGGAATACACTTTCTTCTGTAAATTTAAAGAATATAATTTCATTGGCTGGAGGGGATGGAACTGATTTAATTATTCAAAAACAAAAACAGATTATTGAAAAAAGAAAATTGATTGAAGATTCTCATTCTGAAGGATTTAAAGCAGAGATTAAGTTTAAAGATTTTCCAGTCAAATCTATTGAGTTTGAAGATATAGTAATTAAAAATAGTACCATAGATTTAGGTATAGAAGAAGTGGATTTGAAAGATGAAGGATATATCCAAAGTTATGCAATTGATCCTGAAAAATTAGATTTTACTTTGGCAAAAGTAACTGCAACAGCTAAGGGAAGATATTTAATGAAGTGTGAGAGTTGGAATTTTGAAAATCAAACATGTGTTATTGAAAGAAATTGTACCGGGGAATTAGATGGGAGGAAAAATCCAATTTGTGAAGTTAGTGGTGGATGGAAAAAAATAAGAAAATTAATCCCTGGTGAAGAATATAGTTTTAATTTAACTCCAAAAGACCCTTGTTTTGCAGAATATAATGCAACATTTACAGCACCTTATTGTGCAAATGGTAGTTCTCCATGTGTTGCTGGTTCAACATTATTAAAGTCAAGAGGAACGTTAGCAACACCAGAACCAAATCAGCCAAATACAATTGATTCTTGTTCAGATGGTGGTTCTGGAACTTATTCAAGCGATGAAAGTTTAGAAAATATTACAATTACAAGTTTAAATAATTCTCAATTTAGGCCTGGAGATACTGTAAGGGTAGAGGCTTATGCTTATTGTTGGAATACTGGATCAAATGATAATATTAATTTTGTTTATGCAAATAATGCAAGTGCTGCAAGTCCTAGTTGGACAGTTAAAAATTATACAGATCCTTGTCCAGGTGCTGGATTTCAACAAGTAAGTACAAATCTTAAATTAGATAATGTAGAAGGGGACCATGTTATTAGAGTAGTTATGGAATATGATGGTGCAGTAACAGATACTTGTGGTCCAGATGGTTATGACGATACAGACGATGTTGTTTTTAAAGTAGAGAATAAACCTTTGGCACCAGACATTTATGTTCAAAGGGGAATAGCTACGGTTGCAGATACAACTAGTTCTGTTAATGTTACGTTAGATTTAACAATGAATTTTTCTAAAACCTTAATTTTATTTACTGCAAATACTAATGATGCAACTCCAGATGATTGGCAATATACACCAAATATGAGTTTGGATGGAAATACAATTACATTTGAAAGGTATGATAATAACTCGGCTTCTGAAATAAAATGGGAAGCAATACAAGCAGATTATTTAACAGTGCAAAGGGGTCAAGAAGCATTATTATCTGGAACAGCATCTGTAAATATATCTATTAGTGAAGTAGATTTAAGTGAAAGTTTTGTTATTGTTTATGGTAGGTGTGCAGATGAAACAGATAGTGATAGTAATGCTGGATTTTTTGCAGGCAATTTTACTAATTCTACAATACTCCATTTATGGAGGGGCAATCAAGGTGATTGTGCAGCAACAGTAAGTTGGCAAGTAGTGGAATTTGATAGTTCTTTTGTAGAATCTGGTATTTCAACAATAGCAAATAGTGCAGAAAATACAACTGCTTCATTGAGCAGAACATTATCTAATGTTTCACAAAGTATGTTATTTTTTAGTAGTGCAAGTATTGGTACAGACACAGGAATGGATTCTAATATGATTATGGGTAATATAAGTGCAAATAATGAATTATTTTTTACACATGAACCTGGAACAACTTATGCTAATTCTCAACGAGATATTGCGTGGTTTGTTATTGAAGTCCCAGGAATGAAAGTTCAAAGGAGTTTTACTGCCTTAGCTGCAGATACATCAGAATCATTAAATTCTATTGTTATGAATAGATCTTTTTATTGGGGTTCTGGTTGGGGTTCTGGAGGGGGACAAACATATTCGAATGCACTATATAACGCAGAAATTAATGAAACAGATAACTTATTTTTAGATAAACAAACAGGGAGTCAGACACAAAACATAATTTGGCAGGTAATGGAATTACCCTTAGAAATCCAAACAACTTATAATTGTACATATACAAAATTTTCAGGAGATACAACAGATTTTAATAAAGAACCAAGTCCAGTAGTTAGTTCTGGAACTTTAGAAATACCTTCTTATGGAAAAATAATTTGGAATAATCCAATAAATATTACAAATCAAAATTTTGATTTAAATGTAAATATTACTTCAAATAATATTTGGCTGAATACTGATGGTTTAAAGAGTGAGATAAATTCATCAGCAAATCTTTCACTATATAATATAAATTGGCAATATCCCATAATTTTTAGAGATAATAATTATTGTACTGATTGTACTTGGATATCTTATGGTAGTGGAATTTTAGCATTTTCTGTAAATTATTTTGATATATTTACTTCAAGAGAAAATGCTAATTTATCTATTTGGGATACTACAAACTTTCAATTAAAAGCAATAAATGAACAGATATATTTTTATGCAAATTATTCTAATACAACAAATAATCAACCATTGAATGGGACAAATATCGATTGTGAATTTTCTCAAAATAGTTCTGGTTCTTGGAGTAGTCCACTAAGCATGATATTTAATGTAAGTAGTGGCTTATATGAATATAATATGTCTTTTGCTGTAAATGATACTTACGAGTTT
>JAGLOT010000170.1 GCA_023137655.1 Nanobdellota archaeon
ACTTAACAACTAATAATTAAATAAAGAATATAATACAAAATAAAGAAATAATAAAATTAGAAGAAAAATTCATTTATGGTTGCATTTTTAAAAATAAAAGAAAATAGGAATTAAATTTGTTGTAATCTTTTTATTATTATTTTAATTTCCTTTCTTATTTGTTCTTTTTCTTCTTCAGAAACTTCATCTTTTTTATATGAAATCTGAATCATTTGATTAAAAAAGTCTATTAATAATTCCCCTAATTCATTTTTTAATTGAGGGCATGATTTAATTTCATCCACTAGTTCTGAATATGAATGTGCATTAAGATTAAAATGTTTTCTTACATTCTTAAATAATGTTCCTGCAAGGCCATCTACGCTTTTAACAGATTTATCTGAAAACATTTTATTTAGTTTACTATCAATATCTATATCATAGATTTTTTGTTTTATCATACTTTCAGTAGATTCTAATTTTTTATTTAGTTTAATGATTAAGTATAAATTGATAATTGTAATTATTGAAGAAATAATAAATACAAATTCTAAAACTCCCATTTTGCACCTCTTAACATAGTTATAATATCTTTAATATAACTTAATATATAAATATGCATTTTTTCTTTTAAAAATCTTTCTAAATTTAAGTAATTTAGGAAGATTTTGGCTTGCAGACTATTAGTCTGGTTGTTAAAAATCTTTCTAAATATATATTTCTGAATGTTTTATGGGGTTTATTGATTAAAGTGCCCCAAGTTTTGCATAGATAAGTAATTCAATGATTGATATTGCAGCAATTAGTATTGTTACATAATATCCACTATTCATACTAATTTTAACTTGCTCTAATGTTGCAGTTCTAAAACTTTCTTCAAATTCATTCTGATTAGTAATTTTATATGCCTTACCATTAGTTTTATTGGATAAAGTTTCCAATATTGTGAAGTTTAGATCTTGAGTTTGGAAAGTGGCCTTAAATTCTTCAGGGACATCATCTAAGGTAGTTGTATCTGTACCACCTATACCAAAAGCAAATATTTTTACTCTTTGGTCTTTTGCCTTGAATATTGTTTGGTCTCTTATTTCTTGAGTTCCATCTGTAAATAATAATATTGCTTTGTTTTGTTTTGTTCCATTAAGGAGATCAACACCAAAATTTATAGCATAATCTAAATCAGTTCCACTTTTTGAGTAATCAATTTCTATAGTATTTATTCTGGCCTTTAGTAAATTTCTTTCAAACGTCGGCTTGATATACGAGTCTATTCCTTTCGAGAAAGATACTATACCTACAGAAGTACTATTGGGTAAAATGTTTAACCATTTTCCAGATAAATCTTTTGCAGAAGTTAACCTATTTGGAGATAAATCTGTTTTCCCCATACTTGAAGAAGAATCTATCATAAGAACATAATCTGTATCTGTAATAGGTTGAAATGAAAGTATTTCTACACTGTTTGTTGCTACCATATATAATATAATAATCATAAATATTTTTACAAAAAGGAT
>JAGLOT010000171.1 GCA_023137655.1 Nanobdellota archaeon
ATCTAATTTTAATTCATCAGGTGGAGTACTATTATGATCATCATAATATGCTGATGAGAATACTGTGTCAGAACTTATCAAATTTTTTGGTCCTGCCCATCCACAAAGTTTATCAAATAAATCTTTGAAAACTTTTGTATTGCCCATATAATTTCCGATAAATGAAACATATGCAACTGTTTTTTGCTCTAATTCTTTAATTTCCGGTTTAGTATTTTCGTCTATCATGATAATATATTTACTATTTGGCTATATATATTTTACGTGCATTTGTCTAGTGGTTAAACCTGATTTATAGAATAAGTTGAAGTTTATAAATGAACTTTGAATAGTTTGGTCTTCTAAAGCGAAATCTTTATATTAGGCTCTGCTAGTTTATTTAATATGAAATTACCATTTGAATCTTTAAATAGAGAACTTCTAATCAAAAGGGAAGCAGAAACTAATCCTAATCATGGTAGTTATCCAGATAAAAGGACTGCAGAAGAATTAATTAAAACAGGAATTGTTATTATAGATAAACCAAAAGGTCCAACATCTCATCAGGTAGCAGATTATGCTAAAAAGATTCTTAAATTAAGTAAGGCAGGACATACTGGAACATTAGATCCTGGAGTTTCTGGGGTTTTACCAATTGCATTAGAGGATTCTACTAAAGTTGTTCAGGTTTTATTGCCTGCAGGAAAAGAGTATGTAGCAGTTGCACATTTTCATAAAGAAGAGAGTGAAGAAGTATTAAGGAAATCATTCAATAAATTTATTGGAAAAATAACCCAATTACCCCCTGTAAAATCTGCAGTTAAAAGACAAGAAAGAGAAAGAACTATTTATTATATTGAAATTATTGAAATCGATGGAAAAGATGTTCTGTTTAAAGTGGGTTGTCAAGGTGGAACATATATTAGAAAGCTAATTCATGATATTGGTAAGGATATTGGGGGGGCCCATATGGCTGAATTAATTCGAACTAAAGCAGGTCCATTTACAGCTGAAGATATGATTACACTTAATGAATTGAGTGATGCTTTCCATTATTATAATCAAGGCAATGATAAATATATAAGACATTGTATACTGCCCTTAGAATCTGCTATTGTTCATTTGCCTAAAATTTATGTTCTAGATACTAGTATTAATACATTAAGTCATGGTGCAAATTTAAAGATGCCAGGAATTGCAAAACTGGAACCTTGTATTAAGAAAAAAGATTTAGTTGCAATATTATCTTTGAAAGGTGAGTTAGTTGCACTGGGATATTCAAAAGAAAACTCAAATGGCCTTTTGAAAAAAGCAAAAGGTTTAGCAGTTACTACTTTTAAGATCTTTATGGATTCTGGTATTTATCCTAAACCACCAAGAAATGAATAATTATTTTCTTGCATTCACCCATAATAGTTCAAAATATTTTTTATAAGCATCTGCTAATGCTTGATTTTCTATTTGC
>JAGLOT010000172.1 GCA_023137655.1 Nanobdellota archaeon
TTTTCAATACCAGAAGCTTCTGATAACTCATCTAAGGTTCTTGGAACTTCATGTCGTCTACAAGCCGCATATAATGCTCCTGCAACAACAGACTCCATAGATCTTCCCCTTACAAGGCCCCTTTGAACTGCTAGAGTGTAAATTCTTGCTGCTTCTTCTTCAACAGACCCTGGTAATTTTAAGAATGAACCTACCCTCTTTAATTCAGCTAATGCAAGTTTTAAATTTCTTTCAATAGCTGTTGAGATTCTGTTTTGCCATTTTCTTAATCTAAAGAATTTATTTCTGCTTTTTTTGTCTAAACCATATAAGTCAGAATTTTCACCAACTTTGGTTCCTAAACCTTGGTCGTATTGAGTATAAGTCATAGGTGCTCCGGACCTTCTCTTGGTCTCTCCACCTTCATCAAATTCTCGCCATTCTTGGCCGAGATCTACCATTCTTTCTTCTACAACTAAACCACAATCTTTACAGATTATTTCACCTTTATCATTATTATAGAATAAATTTATACTGCCGGAATCTGGACACTTTTTAACATAATGCTGAGCCATTTTTGAAATTCCCCCAATCCAAAAATTAGATTTTAATATACTTACTGATAATTACGATAAGTTTATAAATCAATGTTACAGGTTATATATAAATGTTTCGGTTATTTGGGATATTATAGACGAGAGAAAGATTAAGGTGTTATTTAATAAATGTTGCGAAAGGTTTAAAAAATGAACCTTTTGATAAATTTTAGTAAACTGATTTTATTTACAAAAATTTTATAAATAGTAGATTGTGTTAAAATCTTTATGCCGCAATCGCATAATCTGGTATTGCGCTGGCCTTGAGAGGTTTAATCATTTGCGTGGTTTTGCCCAATATAGCCAGTGTCCTTTGGACTTCCCGGTTCAAATCCGGGTTGCGGCGTTTCTTTTTACTGATATTTTGCCATAATTTTTACTACACTTCGGTAATTCCCTTTATTGATGCGGATTTAGAAAAGTTTATAAACCATAAGGTATAACTATTATTGATGTTAATAGAGGACAAAAAGTCTTTTATCTATGAAAGATAAAATCTTCTTTAAAATAAATTAAAAAACCAATTTTCGAGGTGAAAATTAATGAACAAAAAAAATTTAGTTGAAGCAATTGCAAAAGAAACAGAACTTTCAAAAGCAAAATCAGAATGTGCACTTAATGCTGTTATGAAACACATTATCAAAGGCGCTAAAAAAGAATCTGTCCAATTAGTTGGATTCGGTACCTTCAAAACAGTTAAAATGAAGGCAAGAAAAGGAGTAAATCCTCAAACCGGAGCTGCTATTAAGATTCCAGCTAAAAAAGTTATTAAGTGGAAAGTAAGTAAAAACCTTAAGTGGTAATTCTTATTAACATTTTATTTTTTTTATTTTTGTAAAAGATAAAAGCCTGAAGAATTTATTCTTCT
>JAGLOT010000173.1 GCA_023137655.1 Nanobdellota archaeon
TATTTATTAATCAAAAAGAATAACCATAACAATATGAAGGGATTTAAAAAAAATCTCTAAATTTTATCAAAAATTAAATGGCAACTATAACACCTTGGGAAGTTAAAGGAAACATTGATTATGATAGATTAATCAAGGATTTTGGACTTTCTAAAATTGATAATAAACTTCTAAAAGAATTAACATCTAAATTAGGGGATTCACATTTTTTACGAAGGGAAATATTTTTTGCACATAGGGATTTAGAAAAAGCATTAAAAGAACATGAGAAAGAAAATTTATTTCTTTATACTGGGTGTGGTCCGTCTGGCCCAATACATATGGGGCATGCAATGGTTTGGATGTTTACAAAATGGTTGCAAGATAAATTAGATTGTGAGTTATGGTTCCAATTTACAGATGATGAAAAGTTTTTATTTAAAGATAAAACCTATGATGAAATTCAAAAATGGACTCATGAAAATATGTTAGATGTTATTGCACTGGGATTTAATCCAGAAAAAACACATTTCTTAATTGATACTAAACATGCAGGATTAATGTATCCTGAAGCAATTAAGGTTGCAAAGAAATTAACCTTTTCAAATGTTAAAGGGGCATTTGGTTTAGGTAATAATAATAATGTTGGACAAATATTTTATACAGCAATGCAAGCAGTTCCTGCTTTTTTACCATCAGTAATTTACAAAAAGAAAATGTTTTGTTTAATTCCCCATGCAATTGATCAGGACCCTCACTTTAGATTAACAAGGGATATTATTCCAAAACTAGGGTATGATAAACCAGCATCAATACAATCAAGATTTTTACCAGGGTTAGCAGGTATGCAATCTGATGGAAAGATGAGTTCATCAACTGGACAGGCAATATATTTAACAGATGATGCTAAAACTGTAAGAAAGAAAATTATGAAATATGCATTTTCTGGTGGAAAAGATACTGTTGAAGAACATAGAAAATTAGGTGGAAACCCAGATATTGATGTGGCATTCCAATGGTTAGTTTTCTTTGAAGAAGATGATAAAAAATTACAAGAAATTTATGATAATTATAAATCTGGTAAATTGTTAAGTGGAGAATTAAAACAAATTTTAGTTGATAAGTTAAATGAATTTTTAGTAGAACATCAAAAAAGGAGAGAAAAAGCAAAAACAATGCTTGATAAATTTATTTATTAAAATTCTTAAAATGAAAAAGTTATATATTAAACGAGAAGATAAAAGTATAGAATTACCTAAATATGCACATAAGGGTGATGCTGGTTTTGATTTAAGGGCAGCAGAAGAAGTTTTGATTAAAGCAGGTGAAAAAGTAATTATTCCAACTGGTTTGAGAATAATGATACCTAAGGGATGTGTTGCAATAATTTGGGATAGGAGCGGATTAGCTG
>JAGLOT010000174.1 GCA_023137655.1 Nanobdellota archaeon
TGCCCTTTTATTAAATTGAAAAATCTTATCTACTTTTCCACCTATCAGTACCTTAAACTCTTCTACGAGATAATGTAAATCCAAAGCACTAATATCTTGTCTCATTTTAAATTAAATATGATTTCTGCAATTTTAGAAGAGTCATGCCTTAAAAGGTTTCGCTTATTCCAAAGAACTTCTATCTTATCAATATCTTCAACTAAGTCTGTTATGACCTTTTTAGCTTTTATTTTATGTAAACCTTCATCAAGTTCAATAAAATCAGAAAAATCTTGCTCATATTTATCTAATAAGTCCTTAGGTGGTTTCTTATCATTAAATATAACATAATCTAAAACCTCTTTGCCTAGGTATTTTTCAATAACATTAACATGATCTGAAGCATTAAATCCAAAGGTTTGGGTTGGCTGAGTCATAATATTACAAACATAAACCTTAACTGCCTTACTTTCTTTAATTGATCTTGAAATATCTTTAACAAGTAGGTTTGTAACGACACTTGTATACAAACTTCCAGGCCCAATAACTACTACATCTGCTTCCTTAATTGCTTTAATTGCACCTTTTGAAGCCTTTACATCAGGTTTGTCTAAAAATACTTTTTTAATTTTTGACCTTTCATGAACATTTTTATCTGTTCTATTAACAATTCCACTTTCTCTTTCAAGAATGTCTCCATTCTCCAACTCAGCATTTATATGGATATTTTCAGGTGTGGAAGGAAAAACATCCCCCTTAATATTTAAAATCTTACTGGCCTTTTGAATCGCTTCATCAAAACTTCCTGTAACTTGGGTTAATGCTGTGATAAACAAATTGCCCAATGTATGACCTTCTAATTTACCATTCATAAATCTATATTGAAATAAATCTGCTAATAATCTTTCAGAATCTGATAATGCCACTAAACAATTTCTTATATCTCCCGGTGGTGCAATATCAAATTCATTCCTTAACATACCTGAACTCCTTCCTGCATCTGTAACACCGACAATTGCAGTTAAATTTTTAGTATATTTTTTTAATCCTTCTAATAGTGTAGGTAAACCTGTACCCCCACCAATTACAACAACTTTTAATTGTCTTTTTTTATTTATATCTTCTAATAAATCTAATATCTCTGGAATTTTATTAATCTCATAATCTGGTGTTTCTAACCCGTTCTTTGGTTTAAGTGTGCTATAACCACCGTAAATTAAACGAATTGTTGTCATACCTAGCATATTTCCAACCCTTATCTCTGAAAATATTCTATCTCCCACAACTAAAATTTCATCTGTCTTAAAATTAAAACTCCTCATTGCACCTAAAAATCTATCTTCCTTAGATAAATTCTCAGAAATATCATCAATAACAATTAAATCAAATTCTCCATTAATTCC
>JAGLOT010000175.1 GCA_023137655.1 Nanobdellota archaeon
GAATTTTTGATATATTCTATTGGCCAGTTATCAGCATTGTAGTATTTGGATTTACAACCATGTACATAAAAGAAGCTGCAAATTTTCCTAACGTAATGGTCTTCTTACTTGGAGGCCTAATCTTTTGGGTATTATTAGAAAGAGCTCAACAAGATGTTGCAATATTTGTTTTAGAAGATTTTTGGAGTAGAAATGTATCCAACACCTTCGCCACCCCGTTAAAAGCAAGTGAATTATTCTCTTCTTTAATTATAACTGGATTCATTAGAGGAATTATTAGTTTTGTAATAATGTATTTCTTAGCAATATCTGCTTATAATTTTGATTTATTTAATGGTAATCCCTTAATTGCACTATATATTATCCCATTATTATTAACTGCATGGGGCTTAGGCATCTTTGTTTCGGGATTAGTATTTAGATTTGGAATTAGAATTGGGGTCTTTGCTTGGAGCATATCTTACTTATTACAACCATTTGCAGGGGTATTTTATCCAATCTCCACCTTACCAATAATAATGCAAAAAATTGCCCATTTTTCCCCTTTAATGTATGTATTTGAAGGATTCAGAAATAGTTATCTTGGTAGTTTTGATTACACTAATTTAATCACTGCAATAATTCTATCAATAGTCTTTATGGGTGTTGGATTTGTAATATTTATGTTCTCATTAAAGGTAGCTAGGAAAAAGGCCCTTCTCGCTAAATATTAAAAGAGAAAATTTGTATTTCCATAATCTTATTTCCAAATAAATAAAGTAAGGTTTTTAAATAGAATTATTCTACTTATCATTATTATGCTAGATAAGAAATACAATCCAAAAGAAATTGAAGCTAAGTGGCAAAAATATTGGGAGGAACATAGCATATACAAATTTGACTCAAATAAAACTGAAAAAATCTATTCCATAGATACTCCACCGCCAACTGTCTCTGGCAAGATGCATATGGGCCATGCATTTGCAAATTCTCAGCAAGATTTCATTGCAAGATATAAAAGAATGCAAGGATTTAATGTCCTTCAACCATTTGGTACAGATGATAATGGATTACCAACTCAAATGCTTATCCAAAAATTAAAACGAGTAAGAGCACAAGATGTGGGCAGAAAAGAATTTAGAAAATTATGTTTAGATACAATTGAAACCGAATTAAAACCACGATATATTCTAGATTGGAAACAATTAGGGATTAGTTGTGACTTTGATGTTAACTATTCAACCATCGACCCTCATTGTCAAAAGGTATCCCAAAAGTCTTTTATTGAACTTTATGAAAAGGGAAAAGAATACAGAAAAGAAGCACCTGCAATGTTCTGTCCAAAATGTAGAACT
>JAGLOT010000176.1 GCA_023137655.1 Nanobdellota archaeon
TAAAAACAATCTCATCTTTATCTTTTTGTTCAGTATATGAAACTGTCCAATTACCTTGATAACCACCAATTAATTGTTCATCTTCTCCAATTAACATAATTTCCAATGTATAAGTTTTTGCTGGTTCCACTAATAAACTAATTTTATTATCATCTGGAGTAATTTTAATTTCTTCATACATTCCATCTAATACAAGATGAACTGATGCAGTTCCATTATAATTATTTTCTATATCAGAAAATAATCCAGTAGTTCCATCATAATCAATAGTTACAATACTAAAATTATATTCTTTTAGTTTAGGCATCCAAAATTCAATAATTCCAGATTCTTTATCTTCTCTTAATACTTGTTTTGATGTTTCCAAATAACCAGGTTTTACAGCATGAATAAATCCCCCATTACATCCAGGTAAACCTTTTTCTAAATTATATGATGCGCCAGATTCAAAACTTGTATTTCCCAATAAACATTCATATCTTGCACAATCATAAAATAAGGATACATCTTCTAATTCAGATTCATAAAGATAATCATCATAACCTCTTGCAATAAAAGTATAATCACCAGTTAAATAATCACATTGTTCCTGATAATCATAATTCTGCTGTTGATATTCAAATATGGATTGGGTTGCTTTTTCCCTATTAGGTAAATTATGATCAATCATCACAGGCATTGCATATCTTAAAACAAAACCTTCCCCATTATCTGTATCATCATCTCTTACCATAACTTCAATTGGATAATTCAAATCATAACTAAAATGATACAGGTGTAAACATAAGAAACTTAGGAATTGATTTCCCTTAGCAACATTACTTTTCATAATACCATTACTACTTGGCCTTACTTTTAATATTGAACCATACTCTGGCAGATAATTAAAACCAACTTTCAAATCTTCTGTTTTATAATTTATATCAAATAAGTAATGGAAATATTCATATGAATCTTCTGGCACATTTTTAGGTCTATTACCTTCTGCAATATCATCCACATCATATTCCCTTAAATCTTCATAAACAGATTCATCAGCAAGGAATGGGATATAATCTGAATTCTTAACTCTAATTTTTGGAATCTCACTTTTCAAAGATTCTCTGATTTCTTTATTAACATCACTAACCATCCATTGCATTGGTCCGCCTAAACATTTAAAGTTTAAACCAGTAAATGGAATTCCAGAATTCATACCCATTAAATCAACTGTTACCTGTTCAAAGAACAGCTGTTTATTTTCCTGTTCAAGAATTTGTTTTCCAAATTCATACATTTTCTTTAATGAAACAGGAACTATAATTTTAAAATTTTCAATATCTA
>JAGLOT010000177.1 GCA_023137655.1 Nanobdellota archaeon
CGAATGTTCTAGCTAAGATTTCTTTAAAGAAGTGATACTACTTTTAAATAGAAATATTTAAATAGAAATTATGGTTTTTTATTTTAATGTTGCTTTTCGATATAGATTATTTAGTACATAGGACACCTAGTAAGACAGACGATTTAGTATTTGATGCAATACCTTTTGTTTTAAGTTATTCTGATGTCAAGAATTTAAATATGGGGGAAGTTAGAGCAAAATTAAAATCTGTTTTTTCTTTGAGGGAAAAAAGATATAAGTATTCTGAAGAGGATTATGTCCAATTTGCTGATATATTGGTAAATCAAGTAAAAAATCGGGGGGTACCCACAATATCTCAAGATAATATATTTATTCCATCTGTTATATATAGCAAATTAAAAGATCAATTTAATACTGATTTAGGGTTGCATGAACTATTTGGGGCGGAAGATGGGTTGGTAAAATCAATAATGCAAATTATGCAAAACATGCAAAAAGATAGAGTGGCATTTTCTGCACGAACAGCCCATATGTTAGATGGGACAGATTATTTAGATATACTAGAACATAGAATTACGCAAGTTTATGAGGGTGATATGGAACTAGAACTCCTTTAACCTAAACTAATCATAACAACACCTAAAACCATAATTATAACTGCCCATAACCTTTCTTTCAAACCTTTTTCTTTAAACAATAATGCACCCATTATAACTACCATTATGCTAGAAGTTCTCTTGATAGAAATAACATAACTAACTAAAGTAAGACTTATTGCAGTCATGTGACATACAGAAGAAATGCCATTCATCAACCCCATGGGAATTAGAATTTTAAAATTTGATTTTATATCTTGCATAAAATTCTTTGATTTAATAATCATAACTATTGTAAGTCCTAAAGAAATGTAAACTATTAATGCCCAGGACCAAAACAATGGTGAAGAACCCCTAATTCCAATTTTATCAAAATTAGCTGTTATTGCCCATAAAAAAATCGCAGTGAGCATATGCTTTGCACCATTATGTTTAACTAATTCTTTAAATGGCTGCCAAAATCCTTCTTTCCTTTGTTTAATATTTAATGTATATGCACCTATTACAATTAATAAAATCCCAATTAATCCAAATGTGGTAGGTAATTCGCCTAAAATAATAAAAGATGTTAATAACAATAAAATGGGTGAAATATTCATAAGTGGAATTGCTAATGAAACATCACTTTGATTAATTGCTTTTGTAAAAAGAATTA
>JAGLOT010000178.1 GCA_023137655.1 Nanobdellota archaeon
CAAAAAAATATGGTTTTTTCTGGAACTGTAATAACTTCTGGTTATGCAAGGGCAGTTGTTGTAAGGACTGGGATGCAAACTGAAATTGGAAAAATTGCATATCTAATACAAAAAAGTGAAACAAAAATAACTCCTTTACAAAAAAAATTAGCATCATTAGGAACTAAATTAAGCATATTAACTGCAATAATTTGTGTTATTGTTTTCTTTTTCACTTTCCTTAAATCACAAATAGGTTTAATGGCTGCACTGATGACTGCCATAAGTTTAGCTGTTGCTGCAATACCTGAAGGACTTCCCGCAGTTGTAACTATTTCTTTAGCACTTGGTGTAAAAAGAATGGTAAAGAAAAATGTTCTTGTAAGAAAACTAGCAAGTGTTGAAACTCTTGGTTGTACAACTGTTATTTGCACAGATAAAACAGGAACTTTAACTCACAATGAAATGACTGTTAAAAAAATATTTGTTGATAATCAAATTATTGAAGTTGGTGGTGAAGGTTATAACACAAATGGGGGGTTCAACAAAAAAACAAAAGACCTTGAACTATTATTAAAATGTGGGTTATTATGTAATGATGCAAATGTTGAAGAAGAAAAAGCAATTGGTGATCCCACCGAAGCTTCTCTAATTATAAGTGCAAGAAAAATTGGAATGAAAAGTTTAACATCAACCATTCCAAGAATTAAAAGCATTCCTTTTGATTCAAAAAGAAAAATGATGTCTACCTTAAATAGGGATGAAAAAACAACTCTTTATTCTAAGGGTGCACCAGATGTAATATTAAGTAAATGTTCAAAAATAATTATTAATGGAAAAATAAGAAACATAACTGAAAAAGATAAAAAAGAAATTCTTGAACATAATGATAAATTTGCAGAACATGCATTAAGAGTTCTTGCTTTTGCATACAAAGAATTTAATCACAATAATAAATCAGTTTCAAATTCTAACTCTCTTCTAACGTAATCATTGAATGTTGCAGTATATGGACCCCTAATTGCGGTCATAGATGGATCATGAGAAAATTCACCACCGCCTGCATTTTTATCAATACCTAAATATCTCCCATCCAATCGTCCAACAGTTCGTTTTTTAGACCTCAACAATTCTTTATTGAACGGACCCACAGACAATCTGAGATTTACACTTTCCAAGTATTCTTCAGATAATCCGGTAAATCGTTTAAG
>JAGLOT010000179.1 GCA_023137655.1 Nanobdellota archaeon
ATATGATTTTTGTATTAGACAAACATTGGGTATTCAACTTAACTGCATTTTTATTCGGGATAAAAGAACGAGTAGGATTTAATCGAGGAAATGAAGGCATATTTCTAACTAAAAAAATAAAATATGGCAAAATTAATCATGAAATTTATTATTACCTAGATTTAGGTAAATCAGAAAACTTAAAAATTAATTATAAAGACCATAAAATGGATTTATTTTATTCTAAAAAAGACAAAGAGTTTGCAAATAATATTTGGAAAAAATATAATTTAAAAAATAAGAAAGTAGCCATACTTGCCCCAGGTGGAGGAAATATTGCAGACAAGTTTAGTTATATGAGGCTCATACCCATAAATCAATATATAAAATTAATTAAAGAGTTAAAAAATAAGAAATACCATATAATTCTCGTAGGTGCTAAAAATGATTTATCCTTGGGTAAAAAAATAACTCAAGAAATTAAATCTAAAATGATCATTAATTTAATAGATAAAACAACCATTGCCCAAACAGCTGCATTAGCTAAATCTTCTAATTGCGGTATTTGTAATGATGCTGGAGCAATTCATATTCTAGCAAGTGCAAACAAAAAGATATTTAGTATGTTCACAATCACCCACCCTAAGAAAAAAGCACCATTATGGGATGAAAGCAAAGCTATTTGGTTAAATGAAAAAGATTATTGCAAGAAATGTGAACTTAGTGGTGATTATACTTACTATAATGAAAAGATTAATAAAATATTTAAAAAGAAAATAGATATATCCAAACTAATATAAAATGGCCTCAAAAAAGATTAAATTACTATTATTCACAGACAATTACAATCCCAATGGGGGTGGAGCAGAAAAAGTATTCTTCAACCTAATTAAAGAATTTAAAAAAGAAAATATAAAAGTTAATTCTTTTGGTTTTGGTTCAAATAATACTGAGAATAAGAATTATAAAATTATAAAAGAAACCAAATATTTATTCTTTAGACATTTTTGGAGATTGTTTTTTAATGTATCAAAATATATTCAAATCAGAAGATATGTTAAAAAGATTAACCCAGATGTAATCCATATCCATAATATAAATAAATATACACCCTCATTATTACTTGCATTAAGAGGTTTCAATGTAATTCAGACAGTTCATGATTATAGTTTAATTTGTCCCACCCTA
>JAGLOT010000018.1 GCA_023137655.1 Nanobdellota archaeon
TTGGAGCAGAATAAGTTAATTTTCTTAATCTTGCTTCAATTGGGAATATTTCCCTTTTAGAACCATCAGCTTCAGTGATGAAAGGTTTTCCAACCCATATTCTATTTAATTTGATTTTGTATTCATCCACATTTGGTGGGATGATTGTTGGTTCAATTTCTTTGTTTTCTTCAATTATTTTTTGAAGCTCAACATCTATGAAATTATTAAATGAATGAATGTTAGAACTAACAAAACTATTTTCTTTGAAATATTTTCCAATTATTATTTTAGATTTATTCATTTACAACCAACCTATAAAATACTGTTTTGCCTGCAGTAGGACTTTGTCTTTCTACTTTGATGATATCTCCATCTTTTACTTTTAAATCTTGAATTGCTTTATCGGAGTTTAAAATTCTTGGTAAATTTGAGATAGAAATATTATATTCCTTAATGATTTCGTCTTTTTCTTTTTGGTTTATTAGACTGTGTTTAGGAACGAGAATATGATTTTCGACTGTGAAAGGGGTGTTTTTTGCCATTTTTTAGGGTGGTTTATGTGTTGAGTTAACCTTTCTCTTTTAAATTTTACGGTTTTGGTTTTTTTAATGGTTGAAATGAGCCGGACGAGATTTGAACTCGCGACCACATCATTAAAAGTGATGTGCTCTACCAGACTGAGCTACCGGCCCTTAAAGGTGAGCCTTTAAGGCTCGGACGCCCTGGCCGGGATTTGAACCCGGGTCGAAGCCTCGACAAGGCTTCATGATAGACCGAGCTACACTACCAGGGCAGCAATATATAACGCTATCTCCGACGATAAATTATCAGAATGTTGGCGTATGGGCATTTGGAGTTTGTCCCCCTTTAAAAACGTTTCGCTTTAGAAGACAAAAGTCTTCAAAGTTTATTTATAATGACATAAACTTCAGCTCACGTTTATAGTTATTTCTGCAGTCATAACTAAAAATGTTTCCTTTTGTCAACATTTAAACTTATTCGCCTCGCCTATAAGTAAAAAGATTTTAGTAATTTATGTAATTTTCACTTCCTTGGAATCATTTCATAATGATTTTTTCAAAGTGCCAAAATTATAATCAAAATCTTTTTTACATTCATCTACACAAGTTTGAAGAAATTTATCAACTGAAGAATCAATAATATTACAGGTTAATTTAATGAGTATAGCTATTTCTTTTGGATCTGCAGTTTTATGTAATACCCTTTCCATTGTATCAACCCATGCATTTCCCATGTCTTCATATTCCCCATAATTAAAATCCAAATTGGTATGAATAAACAAATCAAATTCTTTATTTAATGAATCTTTATCTGAATTATAAAACTTTGATAATGCTTTAATAATTCTTTCCCTATCTATTTCATTAAAACATTTTTTTAATTTTTCATTAGTCTCTGGATGTCCTGTAATAATCTTATATTCGATAGCATTTTCAACAAGAAAATGATTCATTAAGTTTGCTGTTTGATCATCACAATTAAAAACTTTCTTTGATTTTTCAGTTAATATACTATTAAATTGAAATCCATATCCCATTTTCCCATTATATGATTGATGAACCAAACGATCTATACCAATTGGATATTCATGCAAGGTCATTCCAATTGCTAAAGGTACTAGGTCAGGATACTCTTTTTTTAAAAATTTTAATAATTCAATGGATTGTTTATCAAATCCTCTTGGTAATGCATTGGTTTGCTGAAAATCAGGTAATAGAGAGCCAAATAACAATAAGGAATTTGTACTTCCTGTGATTTGTTCAGTTAAGTATATATGGGATCTTGTGTACATAGGATGATTATTGTTGGAATTATTATATAACTTTCTTTTTGAGGTTTAAATTAGTATTATATTTTTATTTAAATAAGAAAAGAGTCCCCGCGGCCGGACTTGAACCAGCAACCTTTCGGTGACGGCTAATTGTTTATCATCCTTAGCGCATGCATAGTCAAACAATATCTACAGCCGAACGTTCTACCAATTGAACTACACGGGGATAAAAAATAATAGAAATAACCCCCTTATAAATCTTTTGTCAATAATTGCCCACATTCTCTGAATGCTCTTGATACCCCGCCGGGACCTAGGTTAATACCACCAAAAATTCTTGATACAATAACACAATGATTGTTTAGATTATTATCTTTTAATATTTGTAATAATACTTTTCCTGGATGCCCCACTTCACCATCACTTTTAGCTATTTCTTCCTTAATATTGATGTTTTGATCTTTTTTGTCTAAAAGTACAGCATAACAATGATGGTTTGCTTTTTTATAATTCTTTTTTTGTTGGTTAAGAATTCCTTTAATTTCATCAAGGTTATCTATATTATATAGATGTCCAAAGAATTTAGATTTATTTACTATCAGTTTTGATGATTTAATTTCTTGCATTATCTTAATTTTGTTTTAACGGCCTTATCAGAAATGATTGCAGAATTTCCGGAAGGATCTTCAATAGTAATTTTTAATTTTTCACTTCCAAAAATAATTTTATTTATTTTTTTAATTAATTTGATTGCAGCAATTTTATCCTTTTTTTCATCTGATAATTCTTTTGATCTTTCCAATGCATCTTTTGCACGATTAAGAACTCCCTCTATATTAGTTACATAACCATTGGAAGCAGGGCCAGGCCTAACACTCATTATCCTTGGTAGTTTTAATGTTGCCTCACTGGATTTAACTACTCTAACTTTTAAATCTTCTTCACCATTTATTTCAAAAGTATATTTGCAAGGTTCTTTTCTTTCTGATGATTCAATATCTGATTTATTATAATTACAATTAGAACATCTCATGGAAAAAATATGTACTTTCCCAAAAAAAGGTATTTCATCTTCTTGTTCCATTAGTGTTAATGTCTTTTTGAAACACATTGGACAAGGTTGACCACCCAGTTTTTCTATTTTAGAGTTTTCTGTCATATTGCTTAGTTAAGGAAATCCATTTTTATATGTTTTGTTTTTTGATTAAATTTAATTAAGTTAATAATTATTTTTTTGCTTTGAATGTTTTTAATTATTTAACTTTGAATTTAACATCAATAATATCTTTCTTTTTTAATTTCCTTTTCCTTTTAAATTTGAATTTATTAAATTTGGTTAAAAGAAATATGTATAATACTATTGCAATAATTAGAACTAAAACTATTGGCAAGAACCAAATAAGTAATTTAATGAATAAAAAGAATAAGCCGAAGATTACTAGAATAATAGCTATAATTATAGCAATTACAGCCCATGAGGAATTAATAATTTTGTGAAATATTTGGGCCATAGTTTTTTATCCTGTTAGAAGTATAAAATACTTTGTTTTATCGTCGATAAAATCTTACGAAACCTTTATAAATAACCACGTGATTTTTACTATACATAGAGAATATATTACAATCTATGGATTTAATCATATGGCAAACAACAAAGAGTTAAATTGTTAAACTCTCTGATTTTGCAATTTAAAAGAGTTAAAAATGGCAAACAACAAAGAGTTAAATTTTTGGGTCTTGCAATTTAAAATAAATTAAAAATGGCAAACGATAAAGATTCTAATGAATATGAAGCAGGTAATATTAAGGTACTTGAAGGTTTATCTGCAGTAAGAAAAAGACCTGCAATGTATATAGGCAGTGTTTCTAGTAGGGGATTACATCATCTTGTTTATGAGATTGTAGATAATAGTATAGATGAGGCTCTAGCAGGGCATTGTAATAAAATAACTGTTATAATAACAAAAGATGGTTGGGTTAGTGTAGAAGATAATGGAAGGGGAATTCCAGTTGATATTCATCCAAAATTAAAAATATCTGCTTTGCAAGTTGTAATGACTAAATTACATGCAGGTGGAAAATTTGATAAGTCTAGTTATAAGGTAAGTGGCGGATTACATGGTGTAGGTATTTCAGTTACTAATGCACTTTCAAAAAGTCTTAAAGTAGAAGTAAGAAAACATGGCAAGGTTCATTTTCAAGAATATGCAAAGGGTGCACCTTTAGCAGATATTAAGGTAATTGGTGAAACCCAGGAGAATGGTACTAAGATTAAATTTTTGCCAGATGATGAAATTTTTGATACTGTAATTTTTGAATATTCAATTTTATTAAATAGATTAAGAGAATTAGCTTTTTTGAATAAAGGACTTAAAATTATTCTTAGAGATGAAAGAACTGAGCAAGAAGATGAATTTCTATATGAGGGGGGAATAGTTTCTTTTGTAGAATATATCAATGAAGGAAAAAATCCATTATATGATAAGGTATTTTATTTTGAAAAGGAAGTTGATGAAGTTCAAATAGAAGTTGCAGTTCAATATAATGCAGGTTTTGTTGATTCTGTTTTATCTTTTGTTAATAATATTAATACTCACGAGGGTGGAACCCATTTAATTGGTTTTAAATCTGCATTAACTAGAACTATGAATAGTTATTGTACTAGGATGAAGGGTTCTAAGGGTGTTAAATTTTCAAGTCAAGATTTAAGGGAAGGATTATCTGCAATAATTTCAATAAAATTACATGCACCACAATTTGAAGGTCAAACTAAAACTAAATTAGGTAATTCTAAGGTAAAAGGATTAGTTGAATCTGCAGTTAGTGAGTCATTGGTTTGTTTCCTTGAGGAAAATCCAAAGATTGCAAAATTAATAGTTGAAAAGTCTTCTACTGCTGCAAGAGCAAGAGAAGCAGCACAAAGAGCAAGAGAGTTAATTAGGGGTAAAAATGGGTTACTTGATGGTAATATGTCTTTACCTGGAAAATTAGCAGATTGCTCATCTAAAGACCCAAAAGAATGTGAACTTTACTTAGTAGAGGGGGATTCTGCAGGTGGTAGTGCAAAGCAAGGCAGAGATAGAGGATTCCAAGCAATTTTACCTTTAAGGGGTAAGATATTGAATGTAGAGAAATCAAGATTTGATAAAATGCTCAAGAATAACGAAATTATTACTATTATTTCTGCTTTAGGTTCTAGCATAGGTGATGAATTTGATATTGAGAAAGCAAGATACCATAAATTTATTATTATGACAGACGCGGATGTGGATGGAGCCCATATTAGAACTTTATTATTAACATTTCTTTATAGATACATGCAACCATTAATTGAAGAGGGTTATGTGTATATAGCACAACCACCACTTTATTTGGTTAAAAAAGGGAAAGCAAAACATTATGCATATACAGATAGAGATCTTAAAGTTATAACTGATAAACTAGGTGATGGATGGACTTTACAAAGGTATAAAGGGTTAGGGGAAATGAATCCGACTCAATTGTGGGAAACTACCATGGACCCTAGTAGAAGAACTTTATTACAAGTAACAATTGAAGATGCTGTTGCAGCAGATAAAATATTTACAACCTTAATGGGTGATAATGTAGAGGCAAGAAGAAATTTTATTCAGGATAATGCTAAGAATGTTATTAACTTAGATATTTAATGATGTTTCTGAACCATTTTTACAACCAGAACTTTAGATTCTGCAAAAAGAACATTGTTCTTTAAAGTTTTTCTCTATTGTAAAAACCAAGCATAAACATTTCAGAAGTCTTTAACTTTC
Organism: Nanobdellota archaeon; assembly: GCA_023137655.1. GTDB lineage: Archaea > Nanobdellota > Nanobdellia > Woesearchaeales > BS150m-G63 > JAGLOT01. Next base: position 5,563 of record JAGLOT010000018.1, read on the forward strand.
GAAATCTTTATAAATCAACTAAAATCTCTTAACTAGAAAAATGGCAAAAGCAAAGAAAAAAGCAGTAAAAATCAAGAAAAAACATTGGTTTGAAGTAATTGCACCTAACATCTTCGGAGAAGTGGTACTTGGTGAAACATATGTTACAGAATCTGATAAAATGATGGGCAAACCACTCACATTAAATTTAAGGGGATTTTCATCCAAATCTGGAAGAAATAATGTTTCTATTGGCTTTGAAGTTAAAGAAGTTATAGAGAATAAAGCAAGATGTACTATGAATGCATATAATTTGTTACCTGCTTCTGTTAAAAGATTAGCTTCAAGAGGAAAAGAAAAAATAAGTGAATCATTCCTTATTAGAACAAAAGATGGTCAAATTGCAAGAATCAAAATTATATTAGTTACATTAAATAAGGCAAGTAATTCTACATTAACTGCAATAAGAAATACCCTTAGGCAATTTATTGCAAATAAATTAGCTAAATTAGATTATGAAGAATTAATTGAACTTACAATTGAAAATAAAGTTCAAACTCAAATTAAAAAAACTCTTTCAAAAGTTTATCCTTTAAGGATGGCTGCTATTAAAAGTATTAGCATCGAAAAAAGGAGAAAGAAATTAACTAATGTTGTTGAAGCTGTTGTTGATATTGAAGAAGAAAAGCTAAAAGAAGAAGCAGAGATTCTTCATAAAAAAGAAGAATCTAAAGTGGTTGAAGAAGAAAAACCAGTAGTAGTTAAAGAAGAACAAGTTCTTCATAACAAAGAAGAAGAAACAATAGAAGCTAAACCTAAGAAGGAAAAAGCTGTAAAAGCAGAAGAGACTAAAGTTCCTACAAAAGTTAAGAAAGAAGCTAAGCTTAAAGTTGAAGCTGAAGCTAAACCTAAGAAGGAAAAAGCTACTAAAATCACAAAGAAAACCGAAGAAAAAGAATCAGTTGAAAAAGCTGGCAAAGAAGACCAAAGTCTTCATAAAAAAGAAGAGCAAGCTCTTCATAAAAAGGAAGAATAAAAATGACATTTTATAAATTTATTAGAGAAATCTGGAAAAGGCCAAAAGAAGAAGGCCTCTATAAACAAAGACTAATTCAATGGAGAAAAGAACCAACTTCTGTAAAAATCGAAAGACCTACAAGAATTGATAGGGCAAGGAGTTTAGGTTATAGGGCTAAAGAAGGAATTGTTATTATCAGACAAAGAATCATTAGGGGCGGAAAGAAAAGACCTAAGTTTGGAAGAAGAAGACCAAAACGATCTGGACAAAGATTAGTTTTATCTAAAAACTACCAAGTTATGGCAGAAGAAAGAGCCTCAAAGAAATATTCAAATTTAGAAGTTCTTAATAGTTATTTTGTAGCTAAAGATGGTCAACATGCTTGGTACGAAATAATCATGGTTGATTGGTCACATCCGGCAATCAGAGCAGATAAGAAGTTATCTTTTATAGTTAATCAAAAAGGAAGGGCTATGAGGGGATTAACATCAGCTGGTAAAAGATCAAGAGGTCTTTACAATAAAGGTAAGGGCGCTGAGAAATTAAGACCTAGTAGAAGGGCAGTTGTTAAAAGAAGACTTGCTAGACCTAGGAAATAATTTATTTTTTCTTTAATTATTTTAATTTATTTTTTCGTAAGTTTCTTTTGTTGTGTAATCAACTATTGTAGCTCCTGCTTCTTTAAGTAATCTAATCAAAGCTTCTTCTTCTGTTTCTTTCTTCACTTTATTTTTCCCTCTTTGAGTTTGATGCTAATTCTTTTTCTCCTATTTTTACTTTTCGTTCTAATTTTTTAATATCTTCTTCTGGGGCAAGATTTTCTGGAATAATATCATTTTTTATTAGAACGCCCCTTACATCTTTATTATTTGTAATATGTTCATCAGTTATTTGAGGTTCACCTTGAAGGTTTTTATTTTGAACATTTAAGTTGGTCATCTCAGTGGCAAGATTTTTTGCAGCTATAGTAACTGTAGGTAAGAAATCTGCCATTGGCCTATTTGTAGGGATATTGAGTTTGAGTTTCATTTGTTTAGTATTGTGCCCCCCAAATAATGCCCAATCTCCTTTACTTCTAATTCTTGCAAAACCACTATCATCTACACCTTTTTCATAAATTAATTTAGATAATTCAGTTTCTGATTTTGTTAGTTTTTCTCTTGCTTCAAATCTCTCTTTTAAGGTAATTCTTTCTTCAATTAGTTCTTGTTTTCTGGTTTGAAGCGCAAAGTAACTTTGAGCAAATGCAATCTCTTCTTTTCTTGAATCTCCATTTTGGGCAATAAGATAACAAGCATATCTTGTAAGTATGATATCTTCTATTTCTTTAGAGGCTCCATTGGGCATAGCTATCGTTTTGGCGGCTCCGACAAAATGATCTAAGATATCAAAACTTGAATTTTGACAAGAGATTTTGGCTTTTTCTATTACTCCTGCAAATTTTCTCCATTCAACATACCCTAATAGTTTTTGTAAGTCTCTTGCAAACCAAAATTCTATTCCTTCTTCTTCAAAAGAATAATCTTCAAAATTCTTAGTAAGTTTGGTTATGATTGTTTTTTTCATTTGTAAATAACTAAAAATAGTTTAGATTTAAATATCCTGCGTCCAGATGTCTAGTGAGAAATTATTTGAATATATTATTAAATATTCATCCGATATTTTTAAATACTTGTAGATAGTTGTATAATATTATGAAGACTGGCGAGAGAAGTTATGAGGATATATTGGAACTATTTTCTGAGAACGTTAAGAAAGCAGTAGATAATGCCTCTAGTGTTTCCATAGATGAGGAAATTGATAAGGTAGTTTTATTTGGTTTAGGTGAACAGGGAGTTGTTGCTAAATTAATTAAAGATTATTTTAAAGATAAATTACCCATTACAGTTGTTGATTCTGAATTGCCTAATTGGGTTAATAGTAGGACTTTATTATTTGTTCTAAGTTTTGATAGTAAGGAAGAGGCAGTTGATATTTATAGAGCGGGATTAAGAAAAGGTACAAAAATAGTTGTAGTATCTTTTGATGGTAAGCTGGAAACTCTTTGTAGTAAACAAGGTAGAAAATATATTAAGATGCCATATGGTATTGATGAAAAAGAATCATTTCCATATTTCTTTTTTTCAGTTCTTGCAGTATTGCATAATTCAAATTTAATTGAAGACCAAAGCGTTTTTGTTAAAGATGTTATTAGAACTTTAGAAAAGAAAGAAGTGTTTAAAGAAAGTGGTTTAGGT
>JAGLOT010000180.1 GCA_023137655.1 Nanobdellota archaeon
TTCACTTTGCATCTGTCTGGGTGCCATTCACCTCTGAAAGTAAGGAAGCAGTTGCAAATTATGATGAAATAACTAAAGAAATAAGATTAGCAGTTCAAGAATGTGGAAGGAAACTTGGTCAATATGTCCATAAGAAAAAAAGAGTTGGCCTTGAATTAAAAAAGAGAGGGTATATTGAAAAATATATTCCACATGTTGCTGACGCACTCAAAGATTTATTAAAATTAAATATTGAACAAAAAGATACTATAATAACAATGCTTGAAGAATTACTTGAAGAACAAAGAGGAAAAGTAGAAGAAGTTAAATTTGATAAGGAAAAGAATACAGAGTTTGATAAAGAATTCGCAAATATAGGACGTCAAGAAGCAGAAGATAAGGCACCTAAGAAAGAAGTAGAATAATTGAATAAATATATGTAAAAATGAAACAAACGATAACCCAGAAAATTGAAGAATTTGCAAAAGAAATTTATGATGGAATTTTAGGTAGAAATAATCCTAAGTTAGTGATTCCATTAAGAAGTTTAAGTAATGTTAGTTATGATGAGGCCGAAGGCTATTTTAAAATTCAAGGCAAAACAAAAGAGAGAACTTTAACTGCATCTACTGTTAAAACATTCGCACAAACATTAAGGATGATGAATTTATCTAAAGAGTTAGTTAGTTCAGAAGATATTGCAACCAAAAGAGAAGCGTATTATGTTAGTAAAAATTGGGGCGAAGCTAGATTTAAAGAACAACCAGAATCAGATTCTGTAATGGATGATATTGAAGCAATGATGATGGTTAATAGGGAACAGATTGGATTTATTCCCGAAGAAAAAGGTGGGGCAGTTGCTGGTGAGTTAAAGGTTATTGATATTGATTCAGATACTAAAAAAGAATTAAGAATTGATTGTACTAAATTTGGTTCAGGGGCTTATTCAATTCCAAGTTCTGTTGAACATTTAAAATTTGAAACTAATGCTAAATTTATTTTAGCAATTGAAACTTCTGGTATGTTTGAAAGACTCAATAAACATAAATATTGGAAGAAATCAAATTGTATTTTAATTGCACTTGGGGGGGTTCCAACAAGGGCATGTAGAAGATTTATTAGAAGAATGAGTGATGATTGTAAATTACCAGTTTATGTTTTTACAGATGGAGACCCATAT
>JAGLOT010000181.1 GCA_023137655.1 Nanobdellota archaeon
GGAAATTGATTCTATTTTATGTAAGAGTTTTCATTCATATCAGAAATATGGTTCATTTAATCCAGAAAGGAAAAATACATTTTCCCATAGATTTGAAACAATTAAAAAGAGATTGTTTAGGATGGGATATGTGGTTGAAGATTCTGGTGTTGAAGGGAGCCCAATTAAATTAACAAATAAAGGGGAATTCTGTTCTAGAATTTATTCTAGTGAAATATTAACTGGAGAAATCTTTGCAACTGAGTTTAAAGATAATTTAAGTAAGTATGAAATATTTTTAGTGTTAGCTTGTATTTGTTATGAGGCAAGAGAAAGGACTAAGTTCTTCAAAAAATTTGTTGGTAAAGAAGTTTTTAGTTTAAGAAAAAAGATTTCGAATGATGCTTATTTGAAAAGACAGAAGAAGTTTGATTCTTTGAATGAAGTTACTGCAATGATTGGCCCTTGTTTTAAAGGGGAAGATATTTTTGCAGTTATTGAAAATACTAGTTTATTAGAGGGAGATGTTATTAGATTCTTTAGGCAAATTCTTGATAGAATTAATCAGATTCTTAAGGCAACAGATGATAATGACCTAATGGATAAATTAGAGAGTATTAAAAGTATGATTCTTGGTTTTATGAAAGATATTGATGCCCTTTGAATATATGCACTTGGAAGTTTTATAAATACCTTATAATCTATTTAAGTAATGTGAAAGCGAAACCTTTTTAAACCAAATCTGGATTTTCTATTAAATTGAGAGATAAGTCGGTTAATAGATGCACTTGAATTGATTTTGTTGGTTTGAGATATTAGCTTACTTATGCTGGAAATATTAAATTATTTCTAGTTTTATTCAATGTAAAATAAAGGAGTTCATAAAACTATAAGAATCAGTTCTTAAGGTTTGACTCCCGGAGGTCGTCAAATGGCACGAATGCATTCAAGAGATAAAGGAAAAAGTGGGAGTACAAAACCTGCAGACAGAAAACCTATAGATTGGGTTACTTACAGCAAAAAAGAATTAGAATTAATGGTAATTAAGATTGCAAAAGAAGGACATAAACCTTCTATGATTGGTTTAATTCTTAGAGATACTTATGGTATACCAAGTATAAAAGATACCTTAGGGAAATCAATTGTTCAAGTTTTAAGAGAAC
>JAGLOT010000182.1 GCA_023137655.1 Nanobdellota archaeon
GTAAAATAAGGCAAACTCTGTTTTGTTGTGACCATCAAGGCACCAACTTTAATTCCTGCATTCTGTAATTTCCTAATATTTTTTACAACAGTATCATATGTAGGCAATCCATTTTCCAAAATTCTATTTTGATCATGAACAATTTTTGGACCATCTAAACTAGTTGTAACAGAAATATTTTCTTTTTTAATCCAATCAATTATTTCATCATTAATACAAGTCAAATTACTAACCAATGCAAATTTAATTTCTTTTTGAGATTTAATATTAATTTCTTTAGCTTTTTTAACTGTATATTTAACAATCTCAAAATTTAATAATGGCTCGCCACCTTGAAATTCAATAGTTATATTTTTTGAAGGTGTTTGAAAAATAAAATTTAATACCCTATCTACTGTTTTTTTATCCATGTCAAAATCTTTTTGACACTCTTTTTCAGCAGCACTATGACAATAAACACATTTTTGATTACATCTTAATGTAGGTGTTATAATATGCAATCCAGCCCCTGAATATAGAAATGATAATCGTTTTCTTTGACTTTGAACCACATTACTTAGGCTTTTTTTAGTAATTAATATATTGTGAGTAATTAATAATTTTAATAACTTTTCATTTATTTTATTTTCTTTAAAATTTAAATAATCATTTTCATCTAAAGCAACCCAATCTCCTGGGTCATTACTTACAATAAATTGATCTCTTATTTTTTTAGTCCTACAATTATTTTCAACAAAACCTTCTTTTTTCAAATCCACAAAACTTTCAATTTTATTCATTTCATTAAAGCCAAAACATAGTTGGCAAATTCTTTATCTGCATTTTTCTCTTTTGATTCGATTGAAATTTCAAAAAAGCTAAGCCGTTCAATAAACTTACAATGACAAACACCCTTAAAATCTTCAATAGTTTGTTTGATTGCTTGTTCAGAATAAATATTTTTATTTAATTTTAACATTTTCATTTGGTTTATTAGATACAATTTCTGGATTATTTGTTATAATTAATCTTTGTAAGATATATTCTCTTAATTTTGCATTTTTCTCACTTTGGGTTTTATATGTAAGATAATTCAATAATTCTTCATTAAATTCTTCAACCAATTTTTTAATATCTTGTTTTT
>JAGLOT010000183.1 GCA_023137655.1 Nanobdellota archaeon
AAGCTAACATTACATACACCTATACTTACAGGATTAACAGTGATTGAATGATTGGTTATAATAATCGTAGCATAACTACAACTATCCACTAAATAAGATAATGTTGAAGTTTCATTTACACCAATTTCATTATCCCCATTAATATCATCATCAAGATCAATAAATTTAGTATCTGGGTATTGCATTAAATAGTTAGAAAAAGTACTTTGAGAGTCTATAGCATTGGCCCCATTTAAGTCAATTAAATTATTTAATAATATTGCAGGTCTATTTAGATTATCAACTGTAACATTCCAATTCCATTCACTCACTTCATATCTTTCATCTTCAACATAAACACTTATATTATATTGGCCACTTGAAAAGAAATCATAACTAATATTTAAATAACTTTCATTACTTTCAAATATCTCATTAATATACCATTCATAACTTAAGTTTTCTTCAGGAGTATTATCATCAGTCACATTAATTGCATAAATTACGCTTCTATTTTCGGCAAAACTTACATGTGTGGTATTATCATAAAAAACATTAGATGCCATAAATGAAAAGTAAGTATCATTACTATAAGTACCACCATAGGGCCTTATATGGGTAATATTTGGTGTATCTTCTCTTTGTAATATTGTAAAATTTTTAATCAACCAATCACTAACACCTGCATAATCCACAATACTTATATTTACAGTATAATTTCCTGCACTACCAAAACCAGGGGTAAAAGAGATTCTCCCATAGGTAACATTTGAATTTTCATCAAACAATGTACTAATATTAAACAAATCTGATCCACTAATATTAAAATCACTAAAATTAATGAATTCACTAATGTTGGTAATATTCATACTATTTACACTTATATTTTGATAAATACTTGGCAAATTATAATCTGTATCATTAACATAAACAAAAAGATTAACTGCATGAGTTTCCACAATCATTGGAAATTCGAAATCTTGAATAACAGGGGCATCATTCGTATTATTAATAATTAACCAAAGAGTTTGATTATCTTGTGCCCCTTTTTCATCTGTTACAAAAACAACAATTTCATGAGTCCCAACAAAACTTT
>JAGLOT010000184.1 GCA_023137655.1 Nanobdellota archaeon
AAACAGAAATATTAGGTTCTGGTTCTGCAATTAAATTACTTAAAGGTGAAATAGAAGGGGATTTTGTAGCCATAAATGGTGATAATCTTTTTTCTGTGAAAGATTTAAAATTATTACGTGAGGTAGAAGGTTCATATGGTATGTTGACCATGGAAACAAACACTCCAGAAAAATATGGCGTTTTGGTTGTTAAGGATGATAAATTAGTTAAAATTGTTGAGAAACCAAAAGAATTTGTGGGTAATTTAATTAATCTAGGTGCATATCATTTTACTCCGGAAATATTTACATTTTTAGATCAAATCAAAAAGACAGAAAGGGGAGAATATGAAGTTGTAGATGCATTATCCTTAATCGCAAAGACTAATAATGTGAGGGTTTTAAAAATAAAGGGAGATTGGTTAGATTTAGGTTGTAAAGAAGACATACCGAAATTAGAATCTTTTTTAACAATAATGAAAAATGATTAAGCTGGATATTAAAAATAAAAAATGATTAAAGCAATAATATTTGATTTGGATGATACATTATATGATTGTACAAACACATTAAGGGCCGCAGCTATTGATAGAGGGATAAATGCTATGATAGAACATGGTTTAAAATGTGACTTTAAAATTGCTAAGAAAAAGATTGATGGATATTATGAGAAATTTGGACCTAAGGCAAGTATCTTTGATTTACTTTCTGAAGAATTTGGTCTTAGTGGGAGATTTTTAGTTCAAGAAGCCCTTAAAGCATATAATAGTGAGGATGTTTCAGAGATTGAATTATTTCCAGGTGTTAAGAAAACTCTAGATAAATTAGGAAAGAAATTCAAATTAATTCTTGTTACCAGGGGAAATAGGAAAAGGCAGCAGAAAAAGATTGAGCAATTAGGAATTAATGGAGAATTTGATTTAATTGTTATTGATGATATTTCTGAGAATTTATCTAAGGAAGATAGATTTTTAGGTGCAATGAGGAGTTTTAATTTTAAGACAGATGAAATTTTAGTTGTGGGAGATAGAATATTTTCAGAGATAAGG
>JAGLOT010000185.1 GCA_023137655.1 Nanobdellota archaeon
ATAAATTTAATTTTTTGTTCATTATAATCAAACCCCCGATATAAACTGGATATTATAGATTAAGAAACTAGTCAAATTACTTAACTTTTATTTCCCCCAAAATCTAAAATATTATTTATTACTGAAGAATAGAAATAAAACTATATAAACTTTTCTAAATTATCTTATTGAAATTTAAATATAAAAATATAATAAAAATCAGTTAGTTAATCACACCCTAAAAGAGTCCTAATAACCAATCCCAAAAATTACCAAAGAAATCTCCTAAGGGATTTCCTTGAATTGGGCCTACAACAGCTCCGGTTACCCCATTACCATTTGTGGTATTAGTAGTGTTTTGTGTTTGGTTGATTTCAGGAATTACTGATTCTGGCATTACAGGTTCAGGTTCTTGTGGTGAAATATAAGTACAATCTTGTTCTAAATCTGGTTGATCCCTATTTGTATTACATTCTTCTAAATCTGTACAGGTTCTTATTTGGATTTCATCAATAGAACATTCAAGCCATTCTGAACAAGTCCAATTAGGTTCACATACTTTTACAGGACCTCCCCTTGAACCTCTTGATGATTTAGATTCTTCCATGGTATAATCTAATTCATCATAATTTGAATTTCCTGCATTATCAGTTACTGTTAATCTAATTGTGTAAGTTCCAGTTTCATCTGCTGAAATTTCAGTATCTTCTTCATCTTCATTTGAGAATGTTATAATTCCTGGGCCTGATATTTTTTCCCATAGGTAAGTATCAATTCCACTTAGATTATCTAAGGTTGTTGCATCAACATCAACAGAATCTGTTGAAGATTTATCTGAACCAACATTAACTTCTGGATTTGTTAAATCAATTCTTATTGGTACTTGATTAGTTATTTCAGTATTTCTTGCATAATCCACAGAATAGTATTCTAAAATATGTTCACCTTCATCCAATTCAAATGTTTTATTAAAATAAAAAGGATTATCTGAATAACTATTTACTACATTTGCCCATGAATTATTATTTGTTCTCCAATATGAGTT
>JAGLOT010000186.1 GCA_023137655.1 Nanobdellota archaeon
CTTCTTTGTAATTCTCTTAATTCTAATTCACTACCCAATAAACCTTCAGTTTGTCCGAAAACAGCCCCTACTACGTCTGGTCTGTTAACTACACCCTCAATTTGAGTTGTAGCATGAACTATGTATTTTGATGCGATTTGACTTACTTTTCCCATTTTGTTCTTCTCCAAAGAACAAGCCTAAAGAACCTGTTCTTTTGGTTTTTTACCTCCTTGAAGGATATCCCTTTTAAGTTAGAAAGAGTTTAATTACTACATAAATTCACGATTTCTCTATGTGATAAAATGATAATAATACTCTTCCCCCTTATTTTTAGAACAAGTAAAACCAAGTTTGTCTATTTGGTTTTATTTCAAATATAATTGTCCTTTAATGAACAAATGAATGTGATATGGCGTTTACTTGTTCTTGCCAATTTATTATTTATACGTTGATTTGAAAAATTTGTAGCCCGAATCACGAACTCCCAAGCTCATTGCTTGATTATATCGTGCGCTCCATTGAGTAACTCCCGTGTCGGGCAATTTGTAGCGTATCAAATTGTGAATTTGCCTAATAGACATATATTTATAAATCTTTGCATTCTAACTAAATTATGGCAAAACGAGCTAGAGAAGAATGGAAAACCTATGATGGGGTATTTGATGCATTCACAAATAGAAATCTCTTTAAATTAATTAGCCAAGGCCATTTTGAAGGACTCATAGGTCCAATTTCCATAGGAAAGGAAGCAAATGTATTTTCTGCAAGAACTGAAAATGGCGGTAAAGTTGCAGTCAAAATATACAGGCTAGAAACCTGTGATTTCAATAGAATGTATGAATATATCAAATATGATCCAGAATTCATGAATATAAAAAAACAAAGACGAAAAGTAGTCTTTACATGGGCCAAAAGAGAGTTCCACAATCTCATTAAAGCAAGAAAAATGGGCATTAGAGTCCCAAAACCAATAACTGTCATAAATAATGTACTTGTAATGGAATTCATAGGGGAACATGAGGCTGCCCTGAAGTTAAAAGA
>JAGLOT010000187.1 GCA_023137655.1 Nanobdellota archaeon
GTTTTTCCATGATCTACATGACCCACTAGGCCAATATTAACTTCGGGTTGTTTTCCTTTAGTAACCATGTTTATTCTTTTTTCTCCTTAGCAGGTGCTGCTTCTTTATTTTCTTCAGCAGGTGCTTCAACACCTAATTTTTCCTTACCATACTTTAAGATTTTAAGGTTAATTTGACTTACTTGGTCACTAACTGTGTTACCTCTAACACTCTTTCTTTGTCTTTGACCTTTTCTTTTTCTTTTAGCACCGACACCACTAACAACTAAAATCTTTTTCCTTGCAGTTGTATCTAAGTCTTTTCTCATTGGAAATCCACTTTTATCACTTCCACCAGTTATTTTAAATTCATAACCTGAAAGATTGAAAGTATCTCCTTTTAATGTTGCACCAATTTTAAGACCTAAGAAAACATTAGTTTCATCATCTTTGATTTCTCTTTGATGACATTTACCTGTCTTAGGGTCTGCTATAACTATTTTAAATTCACTCATTTTGACCTCCCGAGAACCTTGTTCTCAGCACAATATAGTAGAAAACCAGCAATTCATTTAAAAAGGTTTCGCTTATATTATTAATATCCTTTTATGAGTAGTAAAATTTATATATCTAATATAATATCTTGAATTAGGGTAAAAATTATTTTCCCTAGAAAAAAACCAATTAATGTTAATTTAGGTGATTTAAGGCATCTTTCTGGTTCTGTAAGTCGAGATGATGTAAAAGGAGATCTTAAAGAACTTGTTGATAGATTACACCCAGATAGTCTTTGTGTTATTGAATCAACTCGTAGGAATGGCATGTCTAGATGGCCTAAAAGAAAAATCTTTCGTGTAGGAGAATTAGGAATTATGGTGGATCAAAGAGGGGATAAACCAAGCTTATTTATGGATGTCAAAAAAACAAAAAATCCTGTTTTTGGTGGAACTGAAGGGCTTGTTTTTGATTTAGCAAACGGTCCAAAAATAACAAGTTTATCTACAGTATCTTTAAACTATGCTGGACTTTCTAATGTGCCGTCC
>JAGLOT010000188.1 GCA_023137655.1 Nanobdellota archaeon
ATAAATATCTAAACATTTAGTTCCATCAACTTCGCACCTTTTATCATCTGGACATTTATTATCATCGGGTAAAACACATTTATGTCCTATTACATCTCCACATTCACACTCAACGTCCTCACAGGTACCATAATAGCTACATTTCTCATCTTTTGGGCATTTAGAATCTGTTGGATTAATGCATCTGTGTTCGGTTTTCTCCCCACAATCACATATTAATTCTTGACAATCTCCTTCTTGATTACAAAAAAATCCTTCCTTACAATCCCAATTCATTAAACATTTATCATCTCCTTCAAAGATAGTAACTGGAATATTGTAATTCCTTATTCTATTTTGGTTATCTAAATATTCGATTGAGAACTCAAAAGAGTTTTCTTGTACAGGTGTATTTTTAGTTTGAATCTCAAAATAATCCTCTGCTGTTTTCCCCCCACTGATTAATTTTGATGAAATAGTTCCATAATCTACTATCCCTTTGGTAATAGTTAAACCTTGAATATTAGAACTAAGAGTTCCAATTGCATTAAATGCCGGAAATTTCCCTTTATTAAATAGATTTATTTTAAGTTTTACATCATCATTTTGATTGATTTCTTGATTAGATTCTAAGTATAATTCTAAGTCTTGAAATTGTAAATCTGCAATTTTTTCATCAGTAACTACAGATTCTTTTGCAAAAAAATTAATTAAATATTTATGGTCTCCATCCAAATAATATATTTTAGATTCCAAAAAAGATACCCCTGTGCTATAAAATGTGATGTTCAAATCAACAGTTTTAATTTCACCAGGTTCTAAAGTTATTTCCATAGATTCAAATTCATTATAAGAACCCAACTCAACCAAAACTTTTGTCTTAAGGTCCCCCTCATTTATTATATTAGATTTAACAATATAACTTTTACCCCCATATATCTTGGGGGGCAATTCAAAAGTTGCAATAATAACTCTTTTAGGATATGATTGAACTTCATTGGGAAATAATACCTCAATATCAT
>JAGLOT010000019.1 GCA_023137655.1 Nanobdellota archaeon
GGTTGTGGAAGAAAAGGAAAATTTCATTTAATTAGTAAAGATTTGGTGGATGCCCAAAGAATTGTTCTTGAAGAAAGTCATGTCGATTTAGATGGTGGGAGCCAACCAAAAAGGTTAGCCTTTTTCTTAAAAGAAGATTTAGTAAGTCCATTATCTGATAAAAAAACCAATCCTGGAAGCAGGGTTATGATTAATGGTGTTGTAAAAGAAATTCCATTATTAAATCCTTCAGGAACTAGATTAACAAGATATGATTTGGTTGTTGAAGCAAATTATATGGAACCTGTTGAAGAAACATTCCAAGAAATCCAATTAAATTCTGAGGAAGAAAAAACTATGATTGCGCTTTCTAAAAGCCCTAAGTTGTTTAATCATTTAGTTAGTAGTATTGCCCCATCTATTTATGGTCATAATAAAATTAAGGAGGCATTGATATTGCAATTAATGAGTGGTGTTAGTAAAACAAGAGATGACGGGGTTCGAACTAGGGGGGATATCCATATACTTTTAATTGGGGACCCTGGAAGTGGTAAATCACAATTATTGAAAAGAACAACTGTTGTTGCACCTAAGGCAAGATATGTTAGTGGTAAGGGTGTGAGTGGTGCAGGACTAACTGCAACTGTTGTTAAGGATGAATTTTTGAGGGGTTGGGCCCTTGAAGCAGGAACTTTAGTTTTAGCAAATGATGGTTTAGCTTGTATAGATGAGTTGGATAAAATGAGTGTAGAAGATAGAAGTGCGATGCACGAAGCCCTAGAACAACAAACAGTTAGTATAAGTAAGGCAAATGTTCAGGCTACACTAATGGCTAGAACAACCGTACTTGCAGCTGCAAACCCAAAACTAGGAAGGTTTGACCCTTACAGTTCTATTGGTGGCCAAATTAATTTACCCCCTGCTTTAATTAACAGATTTGATTTAATATTCCCTGTAAGGGATATGCCTAACAAAATTAAGGATGAGAAATTAGCAACCCACATTCTTGCACTACATAAAAATCCAGAAAATCAGGAGGTTGAGATTGATACTGATACTATGAAAAAATATATTGCTTATGCTAAACAAAGATTTAATCCTGTTTTGAGTGATGAAGCGATAGAAGAAATTAAAAATTATTATATTGAAATGAGGGGGAAAGGTTCTGTTGAAGAAGGAAAAGTTAGTTCAATCCCGATTTCTCCAAGACAATTAGAGGCATTGGTTAGATTAGCAGAAGCATCTGCTAGAGCTAGGTTTAGCATGGTAGTTGAAAAAAAAGATGCAAAAAGATCCATAAGTTTAGTTCATTATTGTTTACAACAAGTGGGAATGGATACAGAAACTGGAACTTTTGATATTGATAGAATTGCAACTGGAGTTACTGCAAGTCAAAGAAGTAAAATATTAACTATTAAAGAAATAATTGAAAATCTTGAAAAATCATCTGGCAAGGTTATTTCAATTGAAGATGTAATTACAGAAGCAAAACTTAAAGAAATTAGTGAATCTGAAATTGATCAAGCAATTGAGAAGTTAAAAAGAAATGGTGATTTATTTGAACCAAAAAGGGGTTTTATCAGTAGGGTATAATTAATAAAATATATGGTGTGAATTAAAATGGAAACAATACAAAAAAGACAGGTTGCATTTAAAGTTAGAATAGGGAAGGTCAGCGAAGGTGATTATGTTAAGGAAAGTGGTTGGTTGCCAAATTATATTTTGATTAATGGTAAAAAAGTTTCTAGGATAAATGTAATTGGAATTTGTGTCTCTGCTAATGATGGTGGAAAAGAATTTGTATTGGAAGATAAAAGCGGTAGAATACCTATAAGAAGTTTTGAAGATAATGATTATAAAGTTAATATTGGTGATATTGTTTTGGTTGTTGGTAGACCAAGAGAATTTAATGATGAAAGATATGTAGTTCCTGAAATTGTAAGGTTTGCCGATAGAAATTGGTTTAGATTAAGGGAATTAGAATTAGTTTCTTTGGATAATGCGTTTGGAACTACTAGTGAAAGCCAACATCTAAAAAATGATGTGAGTACTATGAAACTTGTTGAAGGAATTATAAGTTCTAAAGTAAAAGAAGAAGTATTTGATAAAAAAGAAAAAAAGATTCAAGAAGATATAATTAAAAGTGTTACAGATCCGGATGATGTGATGAGGCAAATTAAACTTTTAGATTCTGGCGATGGTGCAGATTATGAAGAACTTCTTGCCAAACTTGGTGATGGGAAAATAATTAAAATGTTACTTGAAGAAGGGGAGATATTTGAAATTAAACCAGGTAAGATTAAAATATTATAATTTTCTTTTTTAGAATTGTTTTCTACTTCTGTTAATTTATTATTTTATTTATCCAAAGAATAAAGGGGTTATGAATACCTCTAATAATGCGGAAATAAATAATAAGAGTAATGATATTAAAAGTAAATCTGAAGAATCTACAAGGATTTTACCAAACTTCTTTGTTTGAAAGTTATGTTGGATTACTGCTACTGAAATTATACTTCCTGCAAAACCTGCCGTAAAATATGCAAGAATTTCTGGGATTCCATGAATGGAATATCTTAATAAACCTAAGGAGAACACATGAAAATATGCCCCTATCTGAGCCAGGCCTGTTTTTGCAGCATATTGGGCAAGATTTGAACGTATAAAATTTCCAATTGCAGTTCCTATGACTGATGCATTCCATGTTAGAATAAATAATGCGCCTGCACCATAAATGAATGAGAATAATATACAGAATATTAATACCTTCAAATTATTAAAGAATATTACAGAAAATACCCTTAATGGATTAACCACATTTGGTGCTAATCTTGTATTTATATTTAGGATGGTATCTGCTTGAGTTTTAAATAGTATATTGGTCATTGATGTGGGTAAGATTACATACCAAACAGAAAATGCAATTACAAATCCAAAAAATAGGAAAAGAAATGTTGTTAATGCTTTTGAATGGTCCTTCAAAATTGTTTTTTCTGATAAATCAGTTAAGTCTTCTTCTTCTTGAATCTTTATTGTATTATATATGAAAGGGAATGCTGCAAGGACAGTGAGAAACACCATTGCTAAAGATGCAAAATCTTGAAATATCCATAATGATAGAAGTATTGCAGTAGATGTAAAAATAAAACCAATTAAAAGTGCTTTTGATTTGCTAACATGTTGTTTTGGGGCAATTAAGGATTCTAAGACCATAAGTAAACTTATTAATTTTGATTTATATAGTTTTTGTTATTTAAATAAAATAAATTAAGGGAAAGGTTTATAAAACGCCTCAAATGAGTAATAAATATGGATTATGAAAAAATGTTGGATAGTGGGATAAAAGAAATCCCTGAAGAAATGATACATAAATCTAGATTTGAAGTTCCCAAAGCTAAAGGGCATATTCAAGGTAATACTACAGTAATCAATAATTTTTATCAAGTTGTAGCAGATCTTGGAAGGCCAAAAGAACATTTAATGAAATTTCTCTTAAAAGAATTAGCTACAAGGGGGGATTTAACAGATAAAGCATTATTACTGAAAAGAAAGGTTAATGGTGTTGCAGTAAATGAAAAAATCAAAAAATATGCAGAAGAATATGTTATTTGTCCTGAGTGTGGTAAGCCAGATACTAAAATAATTAAAGAAGGTGCTATTACTTTTATGAGGTGTATGGCTTGTGGTTCAAAACATACATTAAAAAATTATTGAAATGGATTCTTATTTTTTAGTTCTGTTATTTCTTTAGTGTTTTTTATTTAATTTAGTTCAAGATAATCTGATTAATTTAATCAAACCACATACCTAACCCAACTTGTTTTTCTTTGTCTCTCCCAAATATATTTTCTATCATTTTCTTAACTAAGAATATTGTTTGTTTTAAATATGGTGAGAGATTATATTTCTCAGATAAACTAATTGTTGGTTCAAGGTATTTTACAATTGATCCTTCTGAAACTGTAAATATTATTTTTCCATTAGGACATTTATCACATGTGCCAGATAAAGGGGGCCTTCTATATTTGGCATTACATTTAACACATCTAAATCCTTGGGTTGAGAACTTTCTTAAATTACCTTTAATGTCTCTAATAAAGTGCTTTTCAATTACAATTCTTGCAACATCTGATTCATCCACTGCCCTTATTTTTTCGGCTAAAATCATTTGACCTGTTAATTTATCTTTCATAGAGGGGAGTGTTTTATATGCAGAACAAGTTACCCCAGAATTTATATTATTGGTGTGGTGTGTGAAACCAAAATCATAATATTGTTTTGGTGTTGCTAATCTTTTTCCAAATAGGGGGAAATTTATTTCCCAGGGTTTCTTGTATTCTAAACAAGCATTATAGAAACTTAAAGGGTATTTCCATTCAACATCTAAATCAAAAACCATATCATCTACTTCTTGTGGGATTAATTTTGATGTTATGATTAATGGTGCGTCTTGTTTTGAACCCCTATGTGCTGGTAGGTATTCTTTTGAAAAATTTAAGAAATTATCTAGTAAAAGTATTGCACATGCTTCATCTCCATCACAATCTCTTCTGGTTGCGGCATGAATTACTGGTGATGCATATAATCCTTGGGTATCTGAAAATCCTATAATCCTTGCAACTATGCCAGCCGATGTATGTGGTGCAAGAATTGTTGTTAAATGCCCTGCTAAATCTTCTGGTGATTTGAGATTATAATAGGGGGGTAAATTATAAAATTTAATTAGTAAATCATCTATAAATTTTGATACTTTAAGGAAACATGTTTGTGCTCCTTCTTCTCCACTACCATAGGATTTTGGTAAAATAACATCTTGTGGAAGGATTTCAAGAATTTGATTTTCATCTTCTAACAATTTTCCTTCAATATCTTTAATATATCCAAGTTCTTTTAATTTTTCGATTTGAGTTCCAATTTCTTTAGGTTTAAAGTGGGTTATTGGTTGTTGGGTCATATCATATCTAATGGTTCCATCCTTATTTACATAAACCCCATGGTGTGCCCTTAAAATTCCCTTCATTAAATGTTCAGGTGTGTGGTCTCTATTAGATGTAGTTCTTACACCTTTAATTAAATCAGGTGCAACATTCATTTTTAATTTCTTAAGATATAATTTTAAATGTTTTTTAATATCAAAATCTTGAATTTTATAGGTAAGGTTTGGTCCGTGTATCTTACAATCTCTTGATTCCATTAAACCACATATTTTACAAAAATACATTCGTTTAGCTTTTGATCCACACTCATCACATGTTGGAAATACTGAATCTGTATTGCATTTTTTACATCTATAAATTGGAAAATCTGCCCTTATGTTTCCAGATTCAAGTGAAGATTGAAATGATTTTAATCTTCCACCCTCTTCACCGACTGGGAATAGGACGTGTGGACTGCCGGTTAATTTTCTTGGTTTTGCTTTTTCTGGACGACCCATTCTTGCACCAATAAAATAACCAGATTTATCCCTTAGGAAAACATGTTGTAATGTATTTAACATTTCTAATGGTTTTTTATCAATTGTGGATTCTAATATTGCCTTTGTTTTGGCTAGGTCTGATTTATCAAAAAAGTTTAATGTGAATGCTATTGCTCTTGCGGTGTCTTTTTCTAAAACAATAAATTCATTGTTAGTTACTAAATGGGGAATCCCCATATTTTCAAGAATTATTTTTCTTTTGTCTAAAGGTAATATTAATTTTAGTATTTTTCCACCTTCAGTTTCAATGTGGCCTTCTTCAATTAATGATATAAAATCAAATAATTCTTGTTTATTTATTAATTTCCAATGGTATGTATAATCTGGATGTAATGGTATGTTAATTGATTTTGTCAAGTTAATTGCTGCCTTTGTTGAAATTTTTGCTTTGAAAGGATTTTTTAATAAATAGTCTAAATTTTCTGAATCCATTCCAACTAATTCTGAAAGTTTTATAGTATCTAAACTTCCAAATAAATCAACAATCTTTTTTTCTAATTCTTGAACCCACCACTCAACACAATAACCTGGTGTAATTAATGTGTGTGCACGGTTCATAAAATCCCCATAGCAAAATAATATGTCCCCTAAGAATAATATTTCTTCAACTTCAGGTAAATATTTTCTAGCTTGCTTTTCTGTATTTAATAATAAAACCGAACCATCTTTTAGTTTAACTATTGGGCCTTCAATTGTGTTGCAAGGTGATACTGTTGTTGCCTTACCTGGACGTTCTACTTTTAATTGAGTTCCTGTGCCTATATAATCATCTAAAACAACCATTGTTGCTGGATGTAAGCAGGAAGCAGAATAACCAGAAGTCCTACACCTCCCATATCTTAAACGAAATCCCCCTGGCGCTAAAGGGTGTGTTAGTACTGGCCTTCCAGCAACTAAATCTTTAATGAAGGTATAATTTGGTGGAACTTTTAATTCTGATTGTCCATCTTTTTTATTTGATGTGGCTGAACTTTTAGCCCTTACTTCTTTTTGTATTTTAAGGAATTCTTCAAGGAAATCCCAATGTCCTAATTCAAAATCATGACCCCATATAGATAATTTTTTCCAAACTTTTTTTGCTTTTTGACAAAGCCCCTCCCCCACAGTTAAACATACACCATTTCTAATGATGTTGGTTTCTACTCTTTCAAGATCTTTATAATTTGAAACTTCTTTTTTTTCTGAGGGGTCACCACCAACTTGAACAGGTAAATTTTTAGTCATAAATTCTATTTCTTCGTGTGATGGAAGGTATTGTAAGTTAGTAATTCTTTCGTGATAATCATAAAGTTCAGAAGAATATCTTTTAACTTCTTTTTCTGTTGGATCATATGCACTATAACCCATTTTAATTCTAACATAATCTACAATAATTACTGAAACGGATGCAGCTGTACCTCCTGCACTTCTAATTGGCCCTGAATAAAATGGACAAACATATTCTTTTCCATCTTTTCTTTTTTTGATTTTCAGTTGAACAAACCCTTCTAATGGTGATGCTACAGTCCCCAATGTAAGGTACGCAAATCCTGTTCTAATACCAATTTCCATTGCCTCTATTTTATCTTTAAATTTACAGAATTTTTCTTTAGTAACTTCTTCTGCTATTTTTAATGCAACCCTCCAATCTAAAAATCCAAACTTCTTTTCGAGCTCCCTAATTCTTTTTGAAACTCCTTTGTTTTTTATTTGTGGTGCAACCGTACTAATCAGTCCTTCTACCCTTTCTGCCATATCCCTTGCAAGAACTACACTTGGTGTTGGTTCAGGATCTAAATTTTGAGAACGTGCCTCTTCCGCTATTTTATATAATAATTGTACGTTTGAATCTATTTCAGAGAAATAATTTTCAATTATTTTTTCTTGTTCAGGTTTGTCGGTCATTTTATGATTTTTTTGTATTTTATATTTGGAATTATTTTTTGATTGTTTATGTAATTTTGATTGTCTTATGTATTATATTAAAATTTTAATATTTTCATTTCCCTAGTTTTTAAATTTACAATAGGTACTCTTGCTGGCTCTGGGTGGTGCCCTAATTTTTCTTGGAAAGCTGTTGTTGATTGCCAACAACTACCACAAATTAATGTTACATTTTTATAACTGGAAATTGCACATTTGTGTAAATGTCCTGTAAGGAAAAAATCTGGAACTGTTTTGATTAACAGATGATCTTCATGGGTTGGAACATATGGTGTTGATGTAAATGTTGGTGCGAGGTGCCTTCTTTGTAAAAGATGTTTCATTACTAAATCTGCTCTATCATACCCCCCATTCATCCTAATTTCACTTACATTAGCAATATAATGGTCAAAAGAATATCCATGGTAAAGAAGTACATTAAACCCTTCAAAATCCCCAATCTGATGGATATTAATTAAGGCAGGATTTCCTACCATAGTCACATTTGGAATTTCATATAATGGTTTAGCAAACTCTATATATGGTGGTGGTTGAGGTTCTGCAATATGCGCCGGCTCGTGATTTCCTGTGCCTGCAATTATTTTGATATGGGTTGGAATTCTTTTTAAATATTCTGCCATTTTTTCAAATTGGCCTTTTAAATTATCTATGACTAAATCTTCTTCTTGGTTTGGATAAATACCCACTCCATCTATTAAATCTCCTGCAATAAATATATATCTAATTTTGGATGCTGTTTCTTTTTGTTTATCTGTTCCACTTTCTCCAGAAAGCCACGTTAAAAACTTTTCAAACTTTTCTTCAAGAAAACAATTAGAACCTAAATGCATATCTGATAAAAAGATTGCATAAATATCTTCTTCTGCTTTTTTGATTTTTTGAATTGGCAAGTCTGGTAAATATAAACTATTAGCAAATACTGCGTTCTCTGTATTGACCCCTTTAATACCCACAACTTCATCTTGTAATACTGAATTGGCTATATTGAAAATATCTGGTCTATTTTTATTTGCTATTATTGTTACAGTTCCTGTTGGGTCTTCAACTTCAAAGATTATATGTC
>JAGLOT010000002.1 GCA_023137655.1 Nanobdellota archaeon
AAGAATACATTTGCTGTATCATCTACCCATGATTCATAGACTAGTGGGTGATTATCTTTAATATCAGCATTCGGTGTTTTCGAAAGGTCAATAAAACAAACTTCTGAAAATGAAGAAGGTGTTCTAAAAGTTAATGCCCTTGCACTACCATAATCATTACTCATTTTGATTACTTCTTCCTGCATTTCTGTTTTAAAAGAAATTAAATCAATCTGTTCCCCTTTTTCCCTCATCATAAAGATACTTCGGTAACCATAAAGGAGAATTGCCCCAATGATTATGGTTGCTAAAACATAAACAAATATTTGTGTTTGAATTTGTGCTTTCCTGTTTTGTTTTTTTCTTTTGTTAATTAATTTCATTTTTTGACCTCAAAAAGGACAAAAACCTGTAGAGTTTACTCTGGTGGTTTTATTTAGTCCTCAAACAGTTTTTTATGTGATTTTGATTTTGGCATTTTATCTAATTTTGTTTGTTCCAGGTTTATTTCTAGTTTGTTGTTTGTTGGTTGATTTAGGGTTTCAGTTTCTGGGTGTTGTTTGGTTTGTGGTTTTGGTGGTTGTTGATTTATGATTGGTTTTTCTTGGGTGTTTGGTTTATTGCTTTTGTTTTGTTTTGTATCTTGCTTTTGTTGTGATTTATTTTTCTTTTGTGATGATTTCTGTTTAGGTGTTTCTATTTTTGGTTTTTGTTGTATTTGTGATTGTTGAGGTTTTGGTTTAGATTGTTTTGGAACCTTCTTTTTCCCAACTAACTTTAATGGTTTAAGTTTTGGTAATTTTATTTGAGGTCGTTTATTTGATGATTGTTTGCCTGATGTTGGTTTTGCGTTTGAAGATGATGTTAAGGTAGAAAATAAATCTCTTCTTCTGTTTTTTCTTGCTAACTTTCTTTTAGATATTCGATTTTCTCTTTCCTTCTGTACTTGTTGTTTCTGTAGTTTAATTTGTTGATTTCTTTTATCTGCTGATTGTTTTGATTGTTGTTGGAATTTTTGATTGTTTAATTGTGCTTGTGAATTTGATTGGTAATCTTCATGTCTTGGTTCTTGTTTTGGTTTTGGTGGGCCATTAACTAAATCATTAAATGTTTTAACCTTTTCATCTACTTTGATGAATGGTGGTTGTTTTGTTATTATTATAGATTTTTTAGTATAAAGATAATAAATTGTTCCACCCAATAATACTAATATTACAAATATGATTATTAAAATTAATACTAATGAAGAACTTGGATATTCAGATGGATCACAAGGGTTTGTTCCTTTATCTTTTTCTTTTAAATCTGAATGCCCATCGTTATCTGTATCTTCTTTTTTAGGATCCGTTCCCTTTCTTGAACATAATAACGATTCATCTTTATTTTCTAATCCATCATTGTCTGTATCCTCATAAGGGTCTGCACAAGTTCTACAATTGAAATGTGTTAGTTCATATTTATCCGGCATTCCATCATTGTCTGTATCTTGTAATGGATTTAATTCTGTAGTGCAAGATTCCATAGAAAGTATACATTGGTCGCAAGATAATGTGCCAGATTCATAATCTCCAAAATCAAAGCAATGTAAATTAGGTAAGGCTGTGCCATCACACTGTTCGCCCGAATTTATTATTCCGTCCCCACAGATAGTTCCTACTTCTTCTAAGTCTTGACATTGTGAAGTATCAATTAAACATGAACTTTGACAGGATAATGTGCCTTCTGCAAAAGTGAAGTCTTGACAAGATATTTGTAATTGGGTTGAATCTTGACCATCACACTGTTCGCCTAGATTCCATTCATTATTTCCACAACTACTTTGGCCCTTGCAAATACCTTCATTATCACAATATCCACTTGAGCAATCAAAATCACTTAGGCAAGATTTAGTATCTTCACAGGGTGGGCAGTTGATTCCGCAATCTATATCTGATTCTCCTGAATCTTTTTGATTGTTTGAACAAGTATCTGTGCTAATACATAATCTTGTATTGGGATCACAGAAGTTACCTTGACAATCTGAATTTTGAGTACATGAATAACCTGCAAAACAAGATTCACATGAGCCTCCACAATCTATATCTGATTCTCCTGAATCTAAGATATTATTATTGCATGTGGATGATGCCTCACATTTTTTAGTTGATGGATTACAAAAATTATTTTTACAGTCGTTATTAATTTGGCATGATTTGGTGTCTGCACATTTAGTACATAGGCCGCCACAATCTACATCAGTTTCTGTATTGTCTTTAATATTGTTATAACAAGCACCTAATGAACCTAAATCTAACCTTATGGTTATGCCATTACTTGTTTTTTCTGGACTCCATATTCCTGCTTTATTTTTTGCCTTAACTTTAAAATAATATTTTGCAGTATCTTTTAAATCTAAATCTCCTGTAAGAATTGAAAATATGGTTTTTCCAGTTTCTTCAAAAGTCCAGTTTAAAATTGCTAGGTCAGATTCTGGAAGTGCAGTATTGTCTTTCCAAATACTATAATTATAACCTTCAATTCCAGATTCATTATCTACTGCTTTTATTTCAACAAATAGTTCATTGTCTTTATATGTAAATTCTGATAAATTTCCTAAGCCGGGAATGTTGTTTGAATCATCAACATAGATTATATATGGTGAGGTTGCATCAAGACTAAATTCAGTTGAAATTGGATCTAGTAATCCCTCTGGGGTATTTACTAAACATTGAAAGTAATATTTGTAGGTGCCTTCTGATAATTGTAAAATTGCATTATGGTCTTTGGTGAAAGTTCCGAAAGTTCCACCACTCCCTGTAATCTGTGTTTGATTTTCTGAAAAATGACATTTTGCTATTTTATTGGTTGTTAATGAAAAATTAGTAGAACCTGCAAGGTAATACTCATCATTTCTTGGTGAGTTAATTAATACTATAGCTTGTGATTGTGATGAAACTTCTATATCTATTTTTTTAGATTGACTTGTTCTAGTTGATAATGATTTACATACAACATAAAATGTGTTAGTTGAAAAATCTTCTAAATCATTTTGGCCTAGTAATTGTAGATGGGTTAATGTGTATGACTCTTGATTTTCTGGATCTGTACTTTCAAATAAATCCATTTGTTCAAATTCTGTTGAGTTTTTGCTGTATGCACAAATTGTTTCTTTATCTGTTTTAACATACAATTCTGATTCAATGGGATATTCTGCAACATTGTCTGCTGAAATTGTTTGTATTATTGGATTATCTTCATCTAGATCAAATTCAAAATCATTATATGCAGTTTCATTTTGATAATCACTAAAACAAGCAAAATAAATATGACTAATTTGGTTAAGATTGTAAGATTGTAATATATGTATAAAATTATTTGAAGTTGTAAGTTCTGAATTCATATCTTCATAATCTTTTGGAACTACCGAATATTTACAATCTGCAGGGAGTGTTGATTCAATTGAAATGTCAAATGGATTATTTGGTGTAATTGTAAAAAAGGGATTATAAAGTGATAATGATAATGGGGGGATAGTTAATGTGAATTCTTCTGTTTTTAAATCTCCTTGGTTACCATAAATATCTTCTGCTTGGATTGTAAAATAATAATTTCCTTCATCTAAATATTCTATTGGCCTGTATTTGAATGTTTTATTATTGTTAGTTATATTTAATAATTCAATATAAATACTGTTACTAGCAGAATCTTTTAAATCTGCATTTACGCTGGTTATTACAACTGGTTCGTTGAATGTGGTGGTTATAGTTGGAAGTGGATTTTCAACAATAATTGCATTGGCTGAGCTAATTAAAAGAATGGTCAATATTAAATATAAAAATATCTTTTTCATTTTTATTCTACTCAATAATTATTATTGGATCTGGCCCTTCTACATCTAATGTGATGTCTCCATGTATTATTGTTGTGTGGCCATCTGTTGTAGTTGCCTCTAAAACAAATTGGTTTAGTCCATTGTTTAGTTCAGGATAAATATTAAATGATTTTTCATTAAACTGTTTACTTAATCCTGAATTTATGTATAGTTCAGATTTTAGCAATGTATCTGAAGAAATTAAACCTGCGAATTCCATTGATGGTTGGTTTGTGATTCTTCCAGTGTATGGTTTTTTATTATATGGTTTACTCAATGTTATGATTGGGTTGTTTTTGCCAATTTTAAACAAGACATTTTCACCCTCACCTGAATTTCCTTCTATGTCTTTTGGTATTATATATAATCTGTAAGTACCTTCTGGTAATTTGGTTACTTGATCATAAATATTTAATATTGCTGAACTTTGTTGTTTTGTTATTTCACCAAGATTTGTTACAGGTGTTTGTTTTTGATTGAAAATTAATAAATTAAATTCAGTATCTATTATTGAAGGTATAATTTCTGGATTGTCTGATTCTGTGTCTTTTTCTACTTCTGCAGTTATCTGATTGATTGGTGGCAGTACTTCATTGTTAGATGGATTGACTGTTTCAATTGTTGGACCTTGGTTATTATAAGTTATTATTAATCTGGATTGTGCTATATTGCCTGCTTTATCTACGACATTAATTAAAATTGTATTTACTCCATTTTCTAGTATTGTAAAATCATTTATTTTTCCATCTGCTGTTTTTGTTGAGTAAGTTTGTTGTTGGTTGTTTACAGAAATGGTATAATTACTATCTTTTTCTGTTTCTGCAACTATTACTAAATATGAAGAAATTGTTTTTATTCCATTCAAGGGTTCTGAGATTGAAATTGTTGGCGGTGTAAAATCTGTTGTAAAATAAATGTATTTTGTTTCTGAATCTTCAACATCTTGCAGGTTAGATTCACAATCTATTTCAAATGCATAATTTGTATTATCAATCAATTGTTTTTGTTCTAATGCCCCTGCCTTTTCTGAGATTATTGTAGAGTGTTTGATTTTGTTGTTTGATTTTTCTTGTTTTGTTATTGAACGTTCTTTATATTTATATGAGGCATAATCTAAAGTTACCCCATTATATTCTTCAACTGTTTGAACTGTACATGTTGCATTCCTATAAGTATTGAAAGTGAGTTCTGGATTCTTTTGATTTGTATATAATCCTGGTTGAATGTCTGTTACTTGGATTGGTAGTTCTGTATTTACAACGATGTTTAGTTTAGCTGGCTTTGATGGGTTGCCTGCAAGGTCTTCACATATTGTATATAGTGTATATTGGCCATTCTGTAAGATTAATTTATTTGAAATTTGTTGAGTACTAAATATTGGTTGTTCTTTAAATTGAGTCATCTCACTGTAAGCTGGTGTTGAACCATATCTACAAATAACTGGTTCATTTGCAAATGTTTCTATGCTGGTTTCTTCTGAAACAAATAATAGGAAAGAATATTCTGAACCTTTATTTCCTGTTGGTTTTGCACCATATAATTCTGTGTAGTAGATGTAAGGTTGAGTGGTATCTATTTCTAAATCAAATTCTAAGATTGTTTGTTTGTTAGATAAATCTGTACAAGTAATTGTTATTGGTATGG
This sequence comes from Nanobdellota archaeon, assembly GCA_023137655.1. Taxonomy (GTDB): domain Archaea; phylum Nanobdellota; class Nanobdellia; order Woesearchaeales; family BS150m-G63; genus JAGLOT01. The sequence goes on from JAGLOT010000002.1 coordinate 5,474, forward strand.
TTGTTGTTATTTGTGAAAGTTGTAAATTATGGATTATATTATCTTCTGAATTCATAACTTTTGTACTTGCCCCTGGAAGTAAACCTGTTTGTAGTTCGCAGAATGTTGGTTCATTTGTTTCTACAATTATTGTTGGAGAATTTGAATTTGTTACAAATGTGCTTGGTTCGATTACTTCAATTGTTGGACTATTATCGTCTTTTACTATCCTTACATTTAATTCATAATTTTCTGTACCTGGTGAACTTGCAATTAATGTTATTAGATTGGATTTTTCTTGCCCTTCTAATCCCAAATAACCATCTAATTCTGATATTTGTAATGTGAATGAATTTTCTGTTGTTATTGCAAGATTTGAAGGATTATTTTTGGGATAGATTGATACATCTTCCTCAAATAAATGATATCCATAAATAGTTAAAACATCTTGAGATGATTTGAAATAATCATCCACATTAAAGGCACCATCTATATATGATACAGATAATGGTTCTGCATTATAGTAAAGATTGGTTTTAATTTCCTTAGTTGTTGGGTTGCCTGCTTTATCATATGCTGTTGCAAGAATTGTTTTTTGGCCTTCACCTTCAGATAAAATTAATTCATAAGTGAATGTATCTTTATTGTTATCTGGATAATAGATGTTTTGAGATTCTGGTGATTGTTCGAGGTCTCCTGAAAATTCTACTTTGCTTGGATTTTGGTCAATTATTTTTCCAGAGATAATTATTTCTTGCCGGTTTGTTGTTGGTGAAATAAATAGATTTAATTCTGGGTGTGTGATATCATAAAGTACTCTAAAGTTTTTGATATTGGAGGGATTATCAAAAGTATCATAGGCCCCATAGCTAATATTTGTTGATTGTTCTTCTTCAAAATTAATTTGGTATGGTTCTTGTAGAATTTTTCCTTCTGTTAAGGCAAATGGATTGCATCCAGAAACTTCACAGTACCTGATTTCTTTTATCCCATTAATATCTGTAGCAGAGAGAGTTACAGTTTGTGGTGACCTTACCCATTTATTGTGATACTTGTAGTTGTTACTTATTTCAGGGCCAATGCTATCTAAATAAGTTTGTGCAGATGTTTGTGCGGAGTTTCCAGCCTTATCATATAAAGTAAAATCTACTTCTTTATCTCCTTGGGTTTCTGTTAATTCGATGAGGTGTTGCATTGGTGTTGCTAAATCCTTTCTTGGTATTATGCCTTGTGCACCATTGTCTAATTCAATATAACTCGGATTCTTTTCATTATAGGAAATAGTTGCAACTGAATCTTGGCCATTTGTTTTTTCTGGAAGTTCAGCTGTTAATGTTGGTAGGGTTTGATCTAATTCAATTGGATAATTCCAATGTGCATTATTACTCCAACTTCCATTAGGGAATTGTTTTTTTGCTTCAAGATAAATATAATATTTTTTTTCTTGTAAATCTTTAGTTAAACTTCCACTGAATTTATTATCTGTTAATTTATTTAATGTGATTGCATTATTTATTTTATTATTGTCTGAATCTTTTAGATAGTAATCTACTAAATCTATTGTTTCAAATGGAAGGAAATCTACATTAAGTTCTGATTGTTGTGTATTTATGTAATATGTATAGGGAGAACCTTCTTTGATTTTATTTCCTGGTGTTAAAATTAAATTTGGTGTTGAAGGTGTTTTTCCATCTACCCAGAATCCCCATTCTTGTTCTATTTTATTTCCTGCAAAATCTTCAACATAAATTTCTGCTACTTTCCAACCTGGTATGTATGATTCAGGCGTCAAATATGAAATATTAACTTCTTTGTTATCTGAACCAGTAAAACAATTTAATGTGCCACATATCTCTTTATTTGCGACTGTATAGCATTTAATTTGACCACATGAAAGAGTATAGTTCTCCTCATAAATTCCTATTTGTATTGACTCTTTATTTATTCCTGAACCTGAATCTTTTAGTGATGCTGAAATTACTGGCCTTTCTTGGTTTGTATATGACTCAGGTGTTGGTTCTAATAAATCAATTACGGGTAATTGGTTATCATAAGTTATTTTGTAAATTGCTGAGTATTCGCCATAATTTCCTGATGGGTCTTTTGACTGTGCAACTAAATAATTAGTTCCTTGGGTTAGTGTTAATGTGGTTTCAAACCAACCGACAGGATATTGGGTATTGTATGTTAGTAAGTTCTCAGATGTTTTTTGACCTTGATAATTTGAAACATTTGTTTCTAATTCTGGTGTGAATATAATATCATAGTAAATATCAGGCCCATCCGGATCTGAATAAATTTCTGCAGATAAAATCTCCCTATAAAGGTACTTCTCTGTTTTTGTGGTTGCAAAGTCAAAGTAGTTTCCTGGTTTTAGGAATGCTTCAGGATCATTTAATCTAATTTTGTTTTGTTCAAGTAATTGTATTTGCCCATATAGTGATGTTTTCCATTCACCAATATTATTTTCTGTTTTGTATGGTGAGATTGTTGTAAGAGTTTCCCAACCTGGTGCAACTAAATCATTACTAACTTTATTTACTTTGAATACTATATTAGATTCTTTTTCCCAATTTGGTGTGTGCCCTGAAATATAAATTTGAGAATCTTTTGAATTGAACTCTAATTCTGTTGGGTTGAATAATATTGGTTGGCCTGGTCCTTTAGTATTGATCGTGAATGATTTTCCTAGTAATATGTTTCCACCAGTTTTATCATTATAATCTGTTGCAGTTATTATGAATTGAGCATTTGCATTATCTATATTTTGATATTGTTCATTTAATGGTATGTGTAATTTTCCATTCCATTCTTGACCCATTCCAGATATATCTTTTATTGCATCTTGTTTTCCATTATATGCGTAAGTTAAAAATTCAATATTATAAACTGGTTCAAATGAATTTATGATTACATCGTAAATTCCATATGTTACTGAGTTGGTTGGTTGGTTGTCTTTTATTATGGTTATATTAAATGCTGGTGCTAGTGTATCTTGTACTGAAAATGTTTTTGTGTCGTAGTATGTTTTCTGATTAAGGTCTTCTAATTTGTATTGTAGGGAATAATCTCCTTGCGATAAATAATCATATAATGTGTATGAGAATGATGCTGTTTGGTCTGCCAATATTATTTTCTCATTGTATTCTGCGGGATTTTTATTTGTTAAAGTTAATTCTACTTTGATTAATGGATTATTTTTTGGGGTTGTAAATGCAAATGTTATTGGGTAACCAGATTCTCCTTTATTTCCTGTTTGTAAGATATTTTTATTTTCATGATTAAGTATTTCTAAACTATAACCAATTGTATCTCTAATTTTTATTATGTGTGGGACTATTGCTAGATTACCAAATTGGTCTTCCATAATTATATTTGCCTTATAATCACCAACCATTAATTGTGAGTGTTGATCTGTTTTATATGTAAATGAGTAAATATCTGTTTGATTATTGTATGTAAATTCTGTTTTTATAATATTTGAACTATTTTGGTTTAGCTTTGATATTTCTAAATTTACACTTGATACGTCTGTTTTTAATTCGTCATAAATATCTGAGTAAAGATAATCGTTTACCTTGAGTTCGAAAGATAGGTCTGAACCATATTCTAAAATATAATCAGTGTCCGGATTATTTGCTTCATTGTTATCTTGTATGGTTATTTCTTTTATCCCTGGGCCCTGATTATCATAATAAACAATTACTGAACTTTGGTAGGTTTTTCCAGTTATATCATATGCAGTTGCTGTGATTTGGTTGTATCCCTCAAATAATTCTATTTCTGAATTAAAGGTTCCGGAGTTAGTTGATTGTGTGAATGTAGTTTCTGCCTGTACTTGTTCTGATAATTGATTTATTGAATTTCTTGTTTTTATGAAAACGTCTAAATCTGTTGTATCATAAAATAATCCAGTTACTTCTGCAACATTATTTGTTGTCAATTGCATATTTGGATTTACAATTTCAATTACTGGATTTTGATTATCTATTGTAATAGATTTACATTTAATTTGTTCTTTATTTCCTAACAGGTCTTCTGAGTAATAACAAATGTTGTATTGGCCTGATTCTGTATTATATGTTTCTGGTTCAAAATATGTTGAATCTGGTATGCAAGTTGAGTTTTCTGTGTTGTTGTTTTGATTATTATTGTCCGTTATACAAAAATAACTATTTCCACATCCTGCTGGACCGGAGCCAGTTCCATTTTGCTCTGCATCTTGACAATCTAGTTTTAGGTTGAGTAATGCGTATGGTTTTTGTTCAACTGGATAATATTTTCCATTTGGATTTAATACTAATAATTCAGTTATTGGTGGGATATAATCTATTGTGAATACAATGAATGTTGAATCCATTAAGTTTCCACCCGGCACATTATAACATTTTATGTCATAGTTATATGATTTGGATGTAAGACCATCAAATGTTTTTGAATAAATATAATCTTGACCATATGGTTCCCCTAATCCTGAGATATGTGGATTTAATGTTGATTGGCCTGTTTCTTGTTCTTCTGAATAATAACAGTACAATTGGTCTTTTTCTGTTTTTACTGAGATTGTTACATTGTTTTGTTTTAGGGTTTGTAGGTTTGGTTGTTCATCATAAATTTTATGGAACCTATCAATTTCTATGGTAAAGTTTTCTGATTTTATGTTTTGGTGTAGGTCAGTACATTTTACTGCAAAGGAATATTTTCCATCTTCCAAATCATTGTAGGTTAATAATTTAGAGGATACAATTAATGTATCTTGTAGTGGTTGACTTAGTGGCCTTAAATCTGCATTACAAATTGATTCTTCTGATACTGAAAGATTAATGTATAAATTGGTTTGTTCGGATGAGTTGGATGAGTTTTCTATGGAATATAGAATATTTATGTTTGGATTTTTTGTATCAAAGTAAATAGCAGTAGATTGTATTTGTTCTATGTTTTGGTTTTTATCTTCAGAATAATAGGTTATGTTGATTAATTTATCTACTTCCCCTATGTACCTATTTGTATAAGTTAGGAAAATTGTACTGTTTTTTACTTTTGTTTTTGGGCAGCAGGACTTACCAATACAATAGTATGTATTTTCTATTTCTGTATTGTCTACTGATTCAAAGATTAATGTTGCACCTTGTTTATTTATATAATTTGGAATATCTGTTATGGTTGTTATTGGTGCAAAATTATCTTTAAGACAATCTATATTTCCTTTGCAATCTTCTTTTCCATCTGCATTTCCATCTTTTATACAAGTGTTATCGTTCCAGGTACATCTGCCTAAATTACAATTATCATTACTTAGTTGAATGCTTTTACTACTATCACAGTTTCCTGGTATGTTGAAATTTTGATTGTTTGTTCCCGTACAATCCCCTTGGGTTGTGTAGGATTCACAGGTTGTTTCTTCTGAGCAGGATAAACATTGAGTATTGTTTTCTTCTGAATAACATGAACCTAGATTTGAACAAATGTCATTGGTACATTCTGTATTTAGGAATAATTCTGAATTTGGTGAGCAGTCTGAACAATGATCTGTTTCTGTGTAAGCTTTTGGAACACAATATCCTTTTCCTAAAACTTGGAAGTTATTGTAGGATGTTTGCCATTCACATTCATGTGATGTCCTTTCGCTGATTAGACAATTGTCTTGTACACATGCATCTTCTGAATTATAATCAAAGCAGATTAATTCTGATGAGCAGGATAAACATTTATCTACAGTAGTCCAAGATTCTGCTTGATATGAATCAAAGTAACAATATCTTTTTTCGGGATTTGAAGATTGTATGTTATTGTATAAACATGAGTTCTCTGGGTAAATTATATTGTAGAATAATCCAAAGATGTTTTGGTTTGATAATCCTGTTTGTGAACAATCTTCTGCAACAGTACACCATGATTGATCATCTTCTGACATACAGATTGAACCATTGCCCATTGCATTTGTACAATCTCCATTTTCTGATCCTCTTTGATATCCATCCCAAAGTATTGGTTGGTTGTTATCATCACAAACTACTCTTTTTGTAGAATCAAAACACCAGGATTCATCTTCAAATTTATTTTCACATTGATTGCTTCCTGGTGAGATTGTAATTATATTGCTTTCTGATTCTGTTGAATATGTAATTGCTTTAATTTGATAATTATATATTTGATTCCATTCTATAGACTTGTCTGTGTATGTATTTTTTGTTACATCTTTTGTTGTATAAATTAATTGGCTATCCCTATATACTTCAAAATGGTCTATGTAATCAATGCATTGTTGTTGCCAGGTTAATGTAAGTTGGTTTATGCCTTTTGATTGTTGTACTGACAAAATTGGAGAGGTTATATTTTCTTGTGAACATATGAAATATAATTTTTGTAAAGTTATATTTAGTTCTTTATTTTCTGCTGAATCTAATGAAAAAATTAAACTTTGTGGTGAGTATCCTTGTTTTTGTGCAAGTAATGAGTAATCTCCTTTTGGTAAATTGACTATATAATATCCATTTTCAAATGATGATGATGTGAACTCTTGATTTGTAAAAGTTTGAGTTATAACAAAATCTACCTGAGGTATTGTTTGTATTGTGTTAGTTTCTGAATTTAATGAATCTGCATCTATTGTTAGAGCTAATGTAAATCCAGATAATGTTCCTGCTAGTTCACATGTTTGGGCTTCTGTATGATATTCTCCAGCACAACAATAACCTTCTGCTTCGGTTGATTGTAAATCGATGTATTGGTTTCCACAAATACAATAGTCAATATTTTCTGGATGTTCAGTTCCAAAGATTGGTTGATTATTTTGTGTTCCATCTATGCATGGAGGAATTGTTGTTGGTTTTTCATTACAACATCCAGATTTTGAACCTTGGTAAGAGTAAGCAGAACAAAGTTCTATCCCTTGTATTGTTATTGGTTCGCCGTTTGCTTCTGTACATTGGGATTCATAGGAATAGCAATAACCTTCTGCTTCGGTGCAGGTATTTGGGCATTGGCAGTTATCACATTGGCCAGTGCATGCAGAATCTTGATCTGGTTCACATTCTTCTCCAAAGTTAATTATTGAATTTCCACAAAGCTCATTTGGTTCTTCTGAAGTTAATATGAAGTCATAGGTATTAATTGTATTTGGTAAAATTTCTATGAACTCTGTTTTTGGAATATAGTAATTTGATATTGCTGTAAATTCTGTCATTCCTGGAATTATATTGTTGATTGTGAAATATCCATTAAAGTCTGTGAATACTCCCTGTTCTGAATAATAGACAAATCCAAATATGCCTTGCTGATTTTCATTCTTTAGTTGACCTTTTAGTGTTGTGCCTGTTAATTCTGTTTCTTCTAAAAAGAAATCTAGGAAATTATTTGTATTTGCTTGAATGTTTTTTGTTTCTGTTTCTGTGATAAAATTATTGGCTGAAGCTACAACTATTGCTTGTCCTTGCCCTAGTTCCTCAAAAATATAATACCCATTTGAATTTGTGAATGATGTTAATCCTGCAGCAATTACTTTTGCACTTTCTATTGGTTGATTATTATCTTTATTGAAAATATAACCTTCTAATATTCCTGTGGTAGTTATGTTTTGTTCACATAGTGCATTACATTCATTATTTGTGAGGCCTGTGTAAAACTGAACATTAGGATAAAATATTTCTGGTTGACATTGCTGTTGTGTTTTTATTTCACATTCCCCTATTTGATTTTCTTGGGTTAAGTATAAACAACATCCATCTGAACATTCTGGTGAAGATTCACAAGTGTATGAAGGTGCAAGCTCAGCTATTGGTGTGAACCCATAATTACAATCTTTATATTGTGTCATTGAACAAGTTTGATGACAACATCCCTGCCATTCACATTTAGTTTCTGCACAAGGAGTATTTGGATCAAAAATAGATGGTGGGCAAGATTCTTCCCCACAACATTCTTGAGCAGTTACTGTATTTTGACAGAAATTATCTGGGTGATAGCAACAACCATAATCATATGCTAGAGTTGACTGTACTGTGGCGAGAATTGTTAAAGTTAAAACTAGTAGTAGTAAGATGCTCAACCCCCTTTTTCCTTTTATGTTCATTTTGATTTTGCCCTGGAATATGTAGTCCAGATAGTTTTGTAATTTCGATTTGTAATTTCTGCAATTTTGTTTAGTGATAAATTGCAATTTTCTTTTAAATAAATTGTGAGTAATTCAAAAGTAGTGTACTTTCTGTTTGTAAGTTTGTTAATTGGGATGTTTATTTGGAAATCAAATGATGAGAATTTCTTTGGATGTTTTTGCTTTGTTTTATTGTATGTTGTTCTTAATGTGATTTGTTTTCGGTTTAATAATTCAGACATTTCATTGAAGGAAAGATTAAGTTCTTCTTTGAGATATTTGCAGATTGTCTCTAGGCAGGATAGCTTGGTTGAGAAAATTGAGTATGGGAGTTGAATATTTTTAGTTTGATTGTTTTGTTTTAGAAGGTTTTGTATGAGGTAATTTTTCTGGTCATCCGGTAATAGGTTAGCTAGGTCTAGTAATGTTGATAACTTTACCACTACGTCTGTTTTGCCAGCATTCATTTCTTAGTCTTGAAAATGTGTATTATTTATATAAAGGTTTTTGTTTTGTAGGAATATTTTATTATTAAATGGGAAATATTGGTTATATTATAGGAATTAGAATATATATTTTGGAGGGGTTGTTAGTTGTTGGTTAGTATTACTAAGTAAGATTAATTTATTATATATTATTATTAAGTAGGAATATGTTGTTTACTTTGTAGTATATGAGGGTATAATGAATATTAATATATTTTATTAAGTAAGATATAGTACTTATTAAGTAAGAATATTAGTATTATAACATGGGATTTAATATTAAACCTCAATTTCAATTAGAATTGGTAAATGGTCACTATATTTTGTTTTTAGAATCTTAGAATTTAATATTTTAATGTTATTTGTAGCAAATGCATAATCTAAACGCCAACTTAAATGATCCGCCCTAAATCCTTTGTATGAAAAAGGTTTTGTAGTCCAAGTTGGTTGACTATAAGCTGGGCCACAATGAACTAAACTATTTTCAATCAATTTTATAGATTTAGACTCTGGAGTTAAATTTAAATCCCCTGTAAATATTAAATATTTTTGATTCACAAAAAATTGAACTAATTTTTCTGTTTCCTCTAATCTTGAGTTGGTCTCCATAAAGGCATCTGAATAGGATGTATGTGTTGTAGCAAAAATAATCTCTTTATTAGATATTTTAATTTGACTAACTGCACAAACCCTCCCTTCAGAAGAATAATCATTAGACTTTTTTGATTCTGTAATTAAAAAATTTAAATTATCCATTATGGGATATTTTGAAAATATTCCATTGCCTTGAATGTGCCCATCTTCAAATTTATGTGCTTGTGCAAAGTTAAAATTATAATTTAATTTTTCTGCGATGATTTGGGGGAGATTTTTGTGAGGGTTATATTTTGAATTTATTGTTAATTCCTGTAAACATAAAATATCTGGATTTATTTCATTAATAAATTCTAAAATATTTGCAATATCCTCTTTAAACCAAATATTCCAATGAAGGATTTTAATTCTCATAAAAATATTTAAAAATAAAAGTGTTGGAATCGCCCAGGAATTAGGTTCTTGGACTTATAATA
>JAGLOT010000020.1 GCA_023137655.1 Nanobdellota archaeon
TTCAATTAATATTGTTCCAGATTTACAAAATGGGTCTAATATTTTTTGTCCGGGTTGGTAATCTGCAAATCTTAATAATAAATATGCTAATGTTCCTTTAACATCTGCCCTGTTTGAGAATACCTTATAGTCTCTTTTTGATAAATCAATACCACCAAAGTCAAGGAATAAAATAAATTCTTCATTTTTTATTGTAAATAGAAATTTTAATTCTGGAGAATTAAGATTCACTTTTGGTTGAATTGTTTTTTGAAGAGCTTTAAAAATAAACCCTCCAATTTCTGATTCTAATTCTTTTGAATCTTCTTCAGAATCATTGTGGATACATCTTGCACAGAAATTTGTTTTATTTTTTGTATCTATGGATAGTTTATCTATTGTTTTTTTGATGTCTTCTAATGTTTTGAATTTAGTTCTTGCCAATAATAACCCCATATAATTAACTGATTGTAAAGAATAAGTTAATTGAGCAATTTGTTCTTCGTTTGCTTCAAAAATGATTGCATTATCTAGAATTATTGGTTCTATTTTTAGTTTTAATTTTTCTTGAATTTCTTTTGATGCAAGTTTAGAAAGGTGTTGATATGTTATGGCAATTGCTTTGGACATTTTAGATTGAGTTTATTACTTTTGCAGCAGAAACTACTTTGTCATCATTACCTAACTTCATTAATCTTACACCTTGAGTATTTCTACCAATGGAAGATATGCCTTCTGCATGGGTTCTTATTGTAATTCCATTCTTGCTTACAAACATTACTTCATCATTGCTAACAGACAATATGGATGAAACGTTTCCATTTCTACTGCTACATTTAATATTAATTATTCCTGAAGTTCCTCTGTGGGTTCTATTATATTCAGACATGATTGTTCTTTTACCAAATCCATTTTCTGTAATTGTTAATAAGTATTTTTCATCTTCTGCTTTTACCATGCCAACAACATAATCTTTTGGTTTTAATTTTATTCCCCTAACTCCTGAAGCAGTTCTGCCCATGTCTCTAACTTCTTTTTCGTTAAATCTAACAGATTTCCCATTATAGGTTGCAATAATTAAATCATCATTTCCATCGGTTAATCTTACTTCAACTAAATCATTACCCTCTTTTAATCCAATGGCAATTATCCCACCTTTTCTTGGTTTTGAAAAGGACATTAAATCTGTTTTCTTGATAGTTCCATTTCTTGTTGCCATAACTAAATAATGATCTTCCTTAAATTCTTTAACTGGGATTGATGCAGTTATTTTTTCATCATCACCTAGATTTAATATGTTAACTAAAGGTAAACCTTTTGCTGTTCTGGATGATTCTGGGAAATTGTAAACCTTAGACCAGTACACCTTCCCCTTGTTTGTGAAGAATAAAAAGTATGAGTGAGTATTTGCTGTAAATAAATCACTTATGTAGTCTTCTTCTCTGGTGGTTGCAGCACGAACTCCTTTTCCACCCCTTTTCTGTTCCTTATATTCTTCTAGTTTTGTTCTTTTAATGTAACCTGCTTTTGTAATTGTGACAACAACATCTTCTCTTTTGATTAGGGCCTCATCTTCAACCATTTCATCTTCAACATCAAGAATTTCAGTTCTTCTTTCGTCCCCATATTTTTGGATTAGTTCATCAAGTTCTGATTTGATAATGTTAAGAACTCTTTGTTTTGATTCAAGAATCTCTTTTAATCCCTTAACTAATTCTATTAGTTTTTTATATTCTTCAATAATTTTATCATGTTCAAGAGAGGTTAACTTCTGTAATTTCATTTCAAGAACTGCTGTTGCTTGTTTTTCAGAAAGATTAAATTTTGATTGTAACCCTTCGTTTGCAGTTTTTGGTGATTGACTTTGTTTAATTAATTTAATTGCTTCGTCAAGGTTATCCAGAGCAATTTTAAGCCCTTCAAGAATATGTAACCTTTCTTCTGCTTGTTTTAAATCATATTTAGTTCTTCTAACAATGATTGTAATTCTATGTTTAATATAATTGCTAAGGATTTGTTTTAGGTTTAATCTTTTAGGAATATTTTCAACCAAAGCTAACATGTTTATTCCAAATGTAGATTGTAATTGGGTATGTTTGTATAATTGATTTAGAACTACTTCAGGGTTAGCAGCAAGTTTTAATTCAATAACTACCCTTATCCCTTCCCTATTGGATTCATCCCTCAGATCAGAAATGTCTTTTATTTTTTTGTCTTTAACTAATTCTGCTATGGAAATTAATAAATTTGATTTGTTTACTTGATATGGAATTTCTGTAATAATAATTGCTTTTCTTTTTCCTAAATCTGTTACGTGTGATTTGGCCCTCATTACCGCTCTGCCTTTTCCAGTCATATAGGCATGAGCAATTCCTTGTTTTCCTAATATAAATGCTGAAGTTGGAAAATCTGGACCTTTTACATGTTCCATTAATTCTAGAATTGTTGCTTCTGGATTATCAATTAATAATTTAGTTGCTTCTGCTACTTCTGTTAAATTGTGTGGTGGAATATTTGTTGCCATTCCAACTGCGATTCCAGATGAACCATTGACTAATAAGTTGGGTAATTTTGCAGGTAGAACTGAAGGTTCTTTTAATGAATTATCAAAGTTTGGAACAAACTTAACTGTTTCTTTATTTATATCATCAAGCATTGTTGAAGTTATTTTATTTAATTTAGCTTCTGTATATCTCATTGCTGCTGCTGAGTCACCATCAACACTTCCGAAGTTTCCTTGGCCTTTAATTAATGGATATCTAAGTGAGAAATCTTGAGCCATCCTTACCATGGAATCATAAACTGCAGTATCACCATGTGGGTGGTATTTACCTAAAACTTCCCCTACAATTCTTGCTGATTTTTTGAATGGTTTACTGAATGTCATCCCAATATCATTCATTGCAAATAAGATTCTTCTGTGAACTGGTTTAAGGCCGTCTCTTACATCTGGTAATGCCCTTCCAACAATAACTGACATGGCATAATCTAAATATGAAGTTTTCATTTCATCAACTATTGGTTGAGGGATGATATTTTCTTGGATAGATAATGGGCCACTCTGATTTTCTGGTTGTTTATTTTCTTGTTCTGTTTCTTGAGTCATTTTGATTGGTTATCTTAATTTTCTTTTAGTTTGATCTCTGCTTCAGAATTATCTAAGTCTAATGTTTCTGGATTGTGATTTTCTGTTCCTTCATTAATTTCTTCTTCTAAATCGGTTTCTTGAGTTGGTGCCATGGCATCCAATTCTTCCATGTAGTCAGATTCTGACTTTTTATTTTCTTGAAGTTTTTCTTTTAAAACTTGATTTTCTTGTTCAACTTTTTTCTTTGCTTGCATATATTCTTCTTCTTTTTCTGTAATTACATTTTCAACTTCTTCAAAATTTGAAAATGTTTCTTTAACTTTTTTTTCTGGTAGGTCAAAATATTCAAAGAATTTATGTGTTAATTTTATATCATAAGTTCTGCCCCTTTTAACCTTTTCCACAAATTGCATTTCTTTTAATTGTTTAACATGGTCATATGCCTTATTTGAACGAATTTTAATAAGTTCTGCCTGTGATAGGGGGTATTTGAATGCAATTACTGCAAGTGTCTCTGTTACAGATTTTGTTAAATCAGTATCAGTTACAATATTTCTAACTAAATGAAGATAGTTTTCACGCACAGTTAATTTCCAGTTTTCGCCATCATTAATAATCATCATTGGAGAACTATTTTTATTATAATCTTCCTTTAATTCATTTAATGCAGAAATTAAATCAGCATCATTCTTAATACCACATAAGGATTTAAGTTTGTCTTGAGTTATTTTTTTCCCAACAGAAAATAATATTGCCTCTACTTTCTTCTTTAAGTCTTCCATTTTTATATTTAGATTAAACTATATTTTTTATTTGCTAATTTTACTTTTTTATCAGCTACCATTTTTTCTAAGAATTTAGGAAGTTCTGATTCTGGTACCCTAGTTAATTTATGTAATTCGTCTAATGTTACTGGCCCTTGTTTTAATGCTAGTAAAATTGAATTAAATACTAAAATTGCACCATTTTTTGAAAGAATTTTATTTTGTTGATTTGCATTTTTTGCAACCATATCTACCTTATGGAGTCTTGCCTGTAAATCATTAAATAGGGAATTTAGGTCTTCGTTTTTTATATGTAATGTTGTAGGTTCAATTATTTCAACACTTGAAGGCATGAAATCAAAGCAGAAATCCATGATTTTTTTTGGATCTTTCATTAATACTTCTAATTCCACAAAAGTTGAAAACATTGTACTATCTTCAACTGGTTCAGATTCTGCATAATCTTCATTAATAAACTCTATATGTTTATCTTTTTTGAGATTATCTACATATTCTTTTAGTGTTTTTTCTAGATGTTCTTGGGGTTTACCCATCATTTCTACAATAAAGGCTACTTGAATCCAGCCCTCTTCTAATTTTGATTTTATATTTACCATTTTATCCTCTATAAATGGTAATTTTTGAGGGTTTAAAAACCTTTCTAAATGTAGATTTATCGACGAGAAAATATTGGTTTTTTGTATTTATAAATAATTATGGCTAAAAGTAACAAAATTACAATAAGAATATAGGGTGAATAGTTATTGGTTTTCTGTTTTGTAGATTCAAAAACAGTTATATTTGGTGTATTTACAATGAGCATTCCTGTAGGCAATAGATTAATTGATTCGGTGTTTTGATTTTTAGAAAATAAAGACTTGGTTTGATTTGTTATTATAGTTGAATGGGGCATTGGATTATTGGATTGTGAGTTAAATTTAAATTTTGGCAAAGTTATTGTTATTTCTTTGTAGGTTTTTAATTTGTTTTTCTTTATTTTGACCTTAAGATTATAGGATTGATTTTGGGTATTGATATTTGTTATTATTAAAGTGATTAATTTGGATGTATCCTTTGGAAGTTGAAGTGAATAATTGTTATGGGTTCTGGATAGTGAGAAACATTTGGAACTTTGATAGATATATGCATGAGTAGAAATGTTATGGTTTTGTGATTCTGTATTTGTAAAATTTAATGTTATATTGAAGGATTGGTTTATGTAAATATTTTCTGGTAAATTATGTATTGTATATGTGAATTTTGGTTTTGATAGCGTTATTGATTGTTGGATTGTTGTGGGGGTTTCCGATTCTGTTTCAATATATTCTGTTTTGCATAAACTTGTTTGGGCTTTTTTTACTTTAATTTCTTCTATAATTTTTTGGCTAAGGCCTTCTATGATTAAATTATAAAAATCTGTTTCATATTTATCTGTACAATCTGGTTTAATTTGAATTGGAACTGAAAAAGAATATTCTGTATATTTATTTAAAACTTTTACTTTTGATTTTTCTGAAATTATGTTATCTTTTTCTAGCCAAAGATAGATTACTTGTTTTGCTGTATTTCCCTTATACACTGATAATTCAATATTTATTGCATCTCCAAAGTCAGCTGTGTTTGGATAAGAATCTATTGTTAGGGTTGAGTTTTCTGGTTTTGTATTGTTGTTTTTTATTGTGATAATTTTTTGGGAATTTGTTTTACCAGAATTTATGCAAGAATTAATATAGAGTTGGTTTTTTAGAATTAAAGTTTTTTCTTGTTCTTCAATGTTTGGCGTATATGACTTCTGATTTAGATTTGTTGTGTTGGTTTTTGATTTTATTATATTATTAAATAAATCTTCTATCCAATATTCAATTATAAATTGATGTGATGGGTTATTTATTTGGTGGTTGTATTTTATCTGTTCATGGTTATTGTAAATCTGTTTATCTGTTGTTAGATTTATTGAAATGTTGCAGTAAATTAAATTTGGATTTATGATTGTGAAATTTTTGCATGCTTGGTTGTTAAGGTTATTATTGTCTGAATGAGATGAATTTATGATTATACCACATAGCTGAAATATACCTGGTTTTGTTATTTGGAATTTTCCGGTACCTGAAGATTTATGAGAATTTATTGTAATTATGAATGTGCTATTTATTGTTGTGTTGGTTATTTGATAATTAGTTATGGTTTGTATTGAATCTGTTATGCCAGAAGTGTGATTATTGTTTGTTAATTTGAATAAATTTGTGTAAGTTTGATTAAGGATTATTTGATCTGGAATTATTATTTCTATAGAAATGTCTTTTTCTGTTAGATTTTCTGCTTTAGCTAATGGGATTAATAGGATTAATAAAATTATTGTAATAAATTTCATGAAATATTAGGATTTCTAGGCTTAATATGGTTTGTGTAAGATTTTATGAAAATCTTGTGGAATCGTCGGAAAACCCAATAACTATTTTAGAGTAGTTCAAAAAGTTTTAATAAGCATCGGGATTAATATCTATTAAAGAGGGGTGTAAGATTAATGGCTTTTAAATTATTCAATAAAGATAAATATTCTAGTAGTGATATTCCAGAGGTTCCTGACTTAGGCATTCCAGAACCTCCTCAATCAGGAGATTTGCCTGAACTTCCAGATATGGATATACCTGCACCACCAAAAATGGATAGTATTTCTTCAAAATCTGATGATGATTTGGCTATGCCTGATTTTGATGTTCCAAAAATTAAAGAAGAAAAACCTATGTCAATTCCAGTACCTAGAAGGGATGATAATGATTTACCTGATTTTCCAAATGCAGAAATTGTAAGGGATAGGGAAGTTCCCGAACCTCCTGCATTCTTTTCAAAAATGGATGATGTAAAGAGAGATATGGATGGTGGGTATATGGAACATGGTACAAATATTGTAAAGTTGAATAGACCAATATTTGTTGAAGTTAAAGATTATAAAAAAATTCTAAGGACAATTAAAACAATTGAAAGAGATGCTAAAAAATCTAAAGGTATTGCAATGGAATTAGAAGAAGTCAAAACAAAAAGAGAAAAGCATCTTGAAGGTTGGGATAAAAAACTTGAAAATATTCAAAGGAGTTTAATTTTTGCAGATAAAATATTATTTGAGGATGGTGGAGTAAATGTATGAAGATAACATGCCTGTTTTTATTAAGATAGAAAATTACAAAGAAGTCATTGAACTTATTGGTTTAATTAAAGGTAAGGTTAGTGAATCTAAAAAATATTTAGATAGAATTGAATCTTTGAAAAGAGAAGAAGATTCTAAAATAAATGATTGGAAGGAAGTTGTAAAAGATATTGAAGATAAAATTGATTTTGTTAATATGACTTTAATGGAGCCAAAATTATGAATAATTTTTATGTTTGTGTTAAGGAACCTGAAGATTTGAGAAATCATTTGCTTTCTTGTACTAAGGGGATATTACATTCCTTGCAGAATTATGAAGATTATAAAGATATTAAGGCTAAGAAAGATGCCTATACTTTAAGGTTAAAAGAGAATATTGAGCAAATTAAGGTTCTGAGTCAGAGATTATTTGCTATTATGCCAGAGGTTGATGAAACAATTGAACCTATTATAGTTAAGAAGAAAGTTAAAATGAGTGTTTCTGACTTGAATAAAGAGATTGAAGAGATAGAGAAAAAGATTTCTGAGATGGGTTTATAGTAAATTTTTTAAATAAGGTGGGGTATTCTAGATTTATTAGACTTTTAGGTGGACATGTGATAACGAGGGTTTAACTCGGATCAGAAGAGCAAGCTCTTCAGGCCCTCACTCGCGTTCCGCTCATGAGGTGGTTTATGAGACAAAGTCTCAAAGACATCTCAGCAACAAGTTCCTGAGGAGGTACCGAAGTCTGGTCAAACGAGCTGGACTCAAGTTATTGAGTAATGAGGTGAAAGCTGATGATAAGTTCGTATGAGCAATCCAGTCCCTTAGTGGGTTCGGGGGTTCGAATCCCTCCCTCCTCACTTTCTTTTTTCTTTACCTTAAGAGGATAAAAGAGCAAAATTTATATAAGATTGAGTGTTAAAATATTATAGTAGAAAGTATCTACTGAGAGGGGCGTAAAATGAGATTAAGTTTAGCAGAACCAAAATATCTTAAGGATAGTATATCCATAATTTCTGAATTAGTTAACGAAGGTAGGTTTAAAATCACCAAAGATGCAATAGAATTAGTTGCTATGGACCCTGCAAATGTTGCTATGGTTATATTTAGGTTATTATCAAGTTCATTTATGGAATATAAAGTAGACAAACCAATAGAAATTGGTATTAATTTGAGCAGTATGAAGCAAATTCTAAGAAGGGCTAAAGCAAGTGATACTCTAGTTATGGAGTTATCAGAAAATAAGCTTGTAATGCAATTAAGGGGGCATACCACAAGAACATTTAGTCTACCTTTGATAGAATTAGACGGTGTTCAACAGAAAATACCCGAATTAACATTCCCATTACTTATTGAAACAAGTAGTTCTATTTTGAATGAAGCAATAGAGGATGCTGATGT
>JAGLOT010000021.1 GCA_023137655.1 Nanobdellota archaeon
CATCTAAATGTTCTGCTTTTGTAATCTCTATAATTATTTCAAAAGTTTGATTACTTAAATGTGGAACTATCCATTCTATATAATCAATCAAACCATTATTATCAGTATCATAACCATCAAAAGTATGTTTTACTTTATTTCCATCTTTAATCCAATAAAGATTGATTGCAGATAATGGAACTTCTTTAATATCTGTAAAAGATAAAACATTTTCATAATGAATATCTGAGATTATTGTAACTTCTTTTTTATTTTCATTAATAATTTTTTCACTAGCTGTTGGGCCGGGAAGATAATATTCAATTTCAATTTCTTCAATAAGTTCATCAATAACTAAACTTATTTCATCCTTCAAAATAATTTCTTCAACAATTGGTTCATTACCAATAACATAACCAGTTATACCTCCTTTGAAAAATCTCTTAACAAAATTAGTAAATGAATTATCAGGCATATATCTAACAACATTTCCTGTAATAAAATTTGTAGATTCTCCATCAACTGGTGTTGAAGGGAAAGTTTCCTCTACACTTAATTTATTATTATCAATTCTTATTTCTTCACCATTCTCTATTTCAGTTACAATAATATTTTCTGCATCTTTTGGAATTAAAACTTTAATATTACTAACTTCTTCAGTAAGTTCAATTCGTTTCTTCCATCTAACAGGGCTGTTAATCATAACCCTATAATAAGTGGTTTTTTCCTTACTTATATTTCCACCACTTACTGTAATATTTGTAGGAGCGGGTGGAGGAAGAGGTTCAGATATATTTTGGGGGAGAACCCCTTCCACCAATGCTGGAGAACCTTCAGAATTATTCAAAGAGCTTACTGGCTCAGAAGGTTCAACAACAGCTTCTTCAGAGGATTCATTTTCCCCTGCAGAAACGCCAGTCTCAATGGCACTACTATTTGAGGTGTAGTTAGAGACTAAAGAATTATTATTTTCTGTAAATGTTTCATTTACAATTATTGTTGTATTAATATCATTAAGAGTATTATTTTCTTCGTTTTCATAAACAGATTCATTGATAGTGATTGTTTCATTAACAAAAATATCATTAGCTTCTTCAACAACATTTAATATTGGTTCACTATCAACATCAAAACCTTCTATATTCAAAACAGAATCTTGAACAATAAAAGAGATTGTAAATTCTTTTCCAATTAAATCTAAATTACAGGTATCTTCACAAATGTTACTAAATTCAATAACAGATGAACTGGTAGTTCCATTATCATTTGCATTTTCCAATAATTTGCTATTTAAAATGGTTTTAACTTCATTACCTAAATCAAGATAAATAAATGCTGCACCATCACCTTCAAATTCACCATTTACCTTAATTGAATTAACAGTGCTTTCTTCATCAAGAGTTATAGTATAAGTTTGATCTTCAGAAATTTTCATATTCATATTATCAAACACTGCAAATCCAGTATAATTCATACAACCAGATAAACTGATTAAAAATAGTAATAAGGTCAATATTCCAATAACCCTCAAAATATTATCTTTTACCATTTTCCCCTCTGTTTGCAGTAATTTCTTTTAAGAACACATTCCCATCAATATCTTCAACAAACCGTAATTTTGTCCCAGCACCCCATCCTTTCTCCTCTACAAGGTCCTTAGGAACTGTAATTCTGTATTGGTTGTTGCTTACTACTATTTTCATATTATTGGCCAATTAGTACTAATTTAATATTATAATAATCTTAAATTAATACAATAAAATTAATAATTAAGAGATATATTAGTACTAATATATATAAATGTTTCTTATATTAAATGAATATAAAGAAATCTTTAAACTGCAGACATAAGTCAGATGCATAAATATTTCCAAAAATAGTTTTAACAGAATTTTCTAATGAAGTTTAATATTATCTAATAAAATCTAAAAACAGAATTAATTATTTTTATTTTTCAGGTTAATCTCATCAACTTTAGTTTGAATTTTATTATATACTTCAATCATATAATTATACAGATACCTTCTTTCCACCTTATATTTTTTAGGTACTTGATTAAACAATTCTTTCATATGTAAATATTCTAATGTAGCATTATAAACATCTTCATTCATTAATCTATATTTAATCTTTTTAGCGGATAAAACTAATTCTGGTTTAATTTTATCAACAGGATTTTCCTTATTATCTACACCAGTTAACCAAGAACTAGCTCTATGTGATATAAAATATCCACCAATTAAAACAACACTAACTAATAAATAAACTAACCAAGTACCTAATTCTGTATTTTCAAGAAGTTCTAAAATTGAATATGCCCTTCCAGCTAAATCATTACTTAAATCACCATCCCCTTTTTTAACATCATTTTCTTCAAAATAACTAATTTCCTCACCACAATCATCTGGGCAATTTTCAAATGTTTCATCATCCTCACAAACCCCATTCCCACAGTAAGATTCATTAATAATCTCAAAATTCCAAGTATAACTAGTAGAGTCAGTATTCCGATTTGCATCCATACATTTAGCATATATAGTATAATTTCCTAAACCCCATTCCCATGTAGATTTCCAAATATGTATACGGCCTAAATATTGGAATGCATAATCCATTTGACCATAACCTCTATCATTAAAATCCCACCTACATGTGGCAACTTCATCAGTAACTAGGCTCAGCGTAGGTGATAACAAGTAAATTTTACCCACAGGGAATGGACTCCCCTTTACAGGAGGTCTAAAATCACCCATTAAAGAGCCCCCAGAACCTGCAGGGTCATTACCCTCATCCTCTTCTCCACCACTATTACTTATATTATTTCCTACACTATAATTACTAAATCCACTAACCGTAAAGAAATAATCATTTTCAGAATTACTAAATCCACTACAAATACTATTACTACAACTAGCAGTATTTCTCATAGCATAAGCAGTACCACTTATACTTAAATCATAGAAACTCAAATCTGCACCAACATTCAAACCACTAGAACTATCAACATGAATTAAATTATTACTAATACTCACTTCTTCACTTAAATCATCCCCTCTGGTTGTTATATTGCTATCATAATCAATCTTACCATAATCATTTTCAAAACTAAGATAAGATTCAATAAATGTATAATTTGCAGCACCACAGTATTTCATATTAAAATCTGTTGAGTTTTCAACATAAATATTATTTGTTGTTAAATTTAAATAACTATTATTTTCTAAAATACCATTATTTGTATTATTAAATAAAATTGCTTTACTTCCCAATAAAGAGGTATTGTCATATTCTTTCAAAATACAATTTTTAATAGTTACATCATCATAACCTGGATTATTAATCCCAGATGCATCATTACCATACAAGAGGGTATATCCATTACAATCCAAAACCACATTATTTGCATTAATATTTACACCAAAACCACAGCCTACATTTTGGCCAAGAATTATACTTCCAACCAAATTTAAACCACAACCACTTTCAGGATAATTATAAATTGTGTAATTACTAAACTCAGTAACACTCATGCTATAGTCATTACCATTTTTACTTAATCCACTACAAATAGTTCCAGGGCACCAATAGGTTTGATAATCTCCAGAGTTTCCATTCCAATTTTTCAAAGGGATTGCAAAATTATTTATGGTTACATTATAAAATGTAATATTTGCACTTTTATTCAAACCAATCTTATTAGTAACCTCAATTGAATTATTGGTAATATTAATATCAGAACTTAAATTAATTCCTTTTTGATTTAATACTTCATTGTATTCAATCTTACCATAATCATTCTCAAAATAAACAATACCGTTTAAGTCATAATCATCAGCATCTTGAGCAAACAATAAATTATAATTTGAATTACTAATATTAATTTCTTCATTATCTATATTAATTATAGAATTATTATGTAATATGTTACTAGAACCAGAATTAATTTTAATCCCCACCCCCCCATCATTAATTGTATTATTTTCTAAATTATTTGAACTTGAATTTAATAAATAAATAACATAACTTTCAGTACCTGAACTATTTAATGTATTATTCCAAATACTATTTTCAGAACTTAAATTAAAGTATAATGCAGAGCTATTTTCATTATTAACATTTATTTCATTATTATAAATTTCCCCATTCTCTCCATCAATATAAATACCATGCCCACCAACACTCCCTTCAATAATTTCACAATTTCTAATTATAACATTATCATGTTCATTAAGTCTGATACCAGAACCATTACTATTGTTTCCATAAGTGATATTGTGTCCTTGACAATCTATGATTACCCCATCAGCACCAATATTTACAACATCACCATTACAAAATAAACTTTCATTCAAATATAACGTACTATATATTGTTTGATTACAAACAGCAGGTTCACTAGTGAAGCTATAATTACTAAACCCAGTTACATTAAAATAGTATTCTTCCTCGCCATTAGCAAATATTTCACTACAATAACTTCCACAATCAGCACCATTTCTTAAAACATTAATAGTTCCATTAAAACTAAGATTATATAATCTTAATATTGCACTTTTATTAAAATCATTACTGCCATTAATTCCTGAAACATTAACATAAACAAAATTTTCATTGATTACAATATCTTCACTTAAGTTATTTCCACTTCCAGAAATTCCTTCTAAAAATTCAATTGCACCTACACCCGTTTCTTTTATTTTAATTTCTGCGTTGTCAACTATATAACCTAATATTTCTTGATCAATAAACCATACATCTTCAACTTCACCTAAATCTATTGTTTCATTTTGAATAATAATATTATTTTCAATTGTTGTATCTTCTGCATCTTGCATATTAAATGCTTTAGCACTTGAGTTCACATCATTTTCACTAATTATAATTGAATTAGTGCTATCTAAATAAAATCCATCACTTTCATTATTTATTGTGGTGATAGAATTATTCTCTAAATTACAATCTTCAGAATCTTTAAAATAAATTGCATCATTATCTTCATTAATTCCAGTTTCAAGTAAATTACAATTTCTAATTGTTACATTATCAAATCCAGTATTGTTTATACCATTCCCATCCCCATAAGTAATATTATTATTCTGACAATTAATTACTAAATTATTATCTCCAATAAAAATACCTGTGCCAGTACAACTAGGTAAACTATAAATCATGAAAAGAGTATTATTTATTGTATCACCACAATTAACTCCTAATTCCCCCACACTATAATTACTAAACCCAGTTACATTAAATGAATAATCACAAATATTTCCATCACAATTAAAGCTAGTTAGGTTATCGCAATAACTACCACATCTTTCACTATTCCTTTTAGTTTCTGCAGTACCAAGTATAGTAATATTATAAATAGTTAAATTTGCTTTTTTATCAAATCCACTAGCATATGTCCCAAGTAAATTATTTGTTAATATAACATCTTCATCAAGATTTTCTCCAGTACTTACAATTTCTTCTATAAAATCAATTATTCCATAATCATTTTTAAAATTAACATCTGCATCTACAATATAGTATCTTTTAATGTTTTGATTAACAAGCCAAAGATTAGTTACATCTTCTTCAACAACTAAATCTCTTTGAGTTATTATTTGTAAATCATTATTTTTAAGGGTATTATTATCTGGATAATCACCAATACCCCCACTTATTTCAATACCAATTCTTGCTTGTTCAACTGTGTTATTCTCAATTAAGTTATTATCAGAATGTCCATAAATATAAATTGCAGCAGCACCATTAGTAACTTTAGCGCTATTATTTATTATTCTGCTTCTATCTACATGTTCTAAATAAATATTAACACTATTACTATTACTAGTTTCAATATCATTATTTTCTACAATAATATTAGTATCATCATATAAGTGTATACCATAAGCATTTTGCCCATCTGTATTAATTATATTGTTTGAGATATAACTATTAGATCCATAATTAGTTTCTGTAAGTCTTATAGCACTACTTTCAAAACTATCTCCAAATGTAGAGATTATATTTCCTTTTACATTTAATAATCCATTATTTTTCGATTTAATACCGTAACAATCATCATCCTCAGTGGTTATAGTATTATTCTCAATTATATTTGATCTTCCATCTTCTAGATTAATACCATAACCAGTATTTGTAGTTGTAATAGTATTGTTTAATATATGCATTAGTCTAGAACCTATAATATTAATCCCATGTTTAGAATTACCAGTTCCAGGCCCTTCAATAAAATTACAATTTTTAATTATCACATTATTATAACCTGAATTATTTATACCATAACCAAAACTACTATTGCCATAAGTAATATTATGTCCTTGACAATCAATCACTATATTATCTGCACCAATATGCCATGCAGTATTGTCACATTCTAAATTCATAGTTTGATTTAAATTCCATGTTATTGTTTCACCACAAAATGCATCAGTAGTTAATCCATATCTAGTAAAACTAGTCACATTATAACTATAATTATCCCCTTGTTGAGTTATGTTGCTACAATAAGCATCACATAATTCACCATTTCTTGTTGATCTTACATCCCCAGTTAAATTAACATTATAAAATGTTAATTGAGCACTTTTATTCCACCCAGAATTTGAACTATTAACAACTATTCTAGTTTGGGCTATAACCACCTCTTGATTTAAGTTACCACCCCACACATCTAATGTTAATCCAAAATATATTTCCCCATATCTATTTTGTATTCTTAAGTTATCTAACCCAATAGAATAACTATCAATAATCTGATCTATAAAATCTACCCCAATTATTGTCCCCTCACTACTAAAATCTCGTATAGTAGTATTTGAGATGGAATTGTTAATGAGTGTGGTATTACTTACACTCCCTAAGTCCACAATATCTTCTAATTTAATCCCTATGTGGCCCCCAACAACTATATTATTTTTTAATGTATTATTTGCACAATCTTGATCTAAATGAAGTGTAGCATAGCCTGAAGAAGCATTTGAAATCAAATAATTACCTTCAACAATACCATTATTTACATAAAATAATTTAATTGCACCAGATGTTGAGGAGATTGTATGTATATAATTATTACTTAGGTTAATATAGTCTCCAAGAAAATTATATATTCCATGTTTATTTGAACCAGAATTATTTCCTTCAATAATACCACAATTTTTAATAGTTACATTATCAAACTCAAGATTATAAACCCCATAAGCATTATTATGTCCATTATTACCATAGGTAATATTAAATCCATCACAATCCAAAACAATATCTGAAGAATTAATAATTAATCCAGTTCCAGAACAATTTAAACTTTCATTTAATGTTGAACTTTCATTTACATACCAACCACACATACTTGCATCAATTGTATAATTACTAAACCCAGTAACTGTAAATGTAAAATCATTACCATTCCTAATTAAAGAACCACAATCAGTACAAGGAACACCATTTTTTAATATTCTTGCCTCCCCTTGTCCAATGTAGACATCATAAAGAGTTACCTCTGCACTAACATTAAGACCATTACTCTTTGCACTATTAACATAAACATAATTATTACTTATTTGTATTTCATTACTAAACCCCTCACCTGATTCAGTAATCAATTCATTAAATTTAATCTTCCCATAATTATTTATAACAGTAATATTTGCAGCTGTAAATGAATAATTCAATAAATTTTGATTAACTAAATTGACTTGTGAGTCAGTCACATTCAAATCTATCTTACTAGCATTTATTTCCAACCCATCAAGAGTAATATTTTCAGAATCTTCTATAACAATAGAATTGCCACTTCCAACATCAATATTTCCATCAGATATCTCTATGCCAATACCTTCCATAATATGTATACCTTCAGAATTTTCAAGTTTTATTGTAAAATCATTTATTTTAACATCTTTTGGTTCATTAAATAAACCATTCTTAAACAATTCAAGACCAATTTCAGAATTGCCCGATAAGTTAGTATCTTCAATTTTAAAATTTGTTAATGTAAGATTATAATTCTCATTTATTCCAAATATTTTAAATCCATAAACACCACTTGAACCAATTGTACCAAAACCATATGTACGGCCTTCGAAACTAACAGTTGAATCTTTCAATCCATCAATATCT